>NZ_JBCEXH010000005.1 GCF_038751955.1 Methanocalculus natronophilus
ATGGTTATGTGGGATCCTATTGTGATCCAGTGCCCATAAAAAGCGGGAGTTCAGGATAAACCCCTTCTCTTCTGCATCTGTGATGCATCGGACTGGATTTATGATCTTCGCAGAAAAGAAAAAAAAAAAAGATTAGATATATGGGTTCCGAAGTGCCTTTCCGACACCGTACTCGGTTGCACGGCTCTCAAGGTACTTCTGGTTCTTTGTGATCTTATCAGTTGCGAGCTTCGTGACAAGGTCGATTCCGGGTTTGACGGAATCCATTGGTTTTGTCTCGAATGCACCAGCTGCGATCGCCTTTGCCCAGATATCGTCACCCTTTGCCGACCTGACGAAGACAGACGACCAGCCGTCGGGGGTACCGACTGAACCGGTTGAGATGTCAGCTAAGTTTGCGACATAGTCAAGACAGACGTGGCAGCCAGGCTGCTCGTACTTGTGGGTGACCTTCAGCGGGAGATCGACGGTTGCGCCGCGCTCGGTGTAGATCCAGAACTTGCCCTTTCCAATGTCAAGTTTGGAGACATTGTCGAGCTTTGTTGCACCATGGTCTTCGACGAGCTGGATGATTCCCTGGTAGGGGAAGTTCTCCATGCAGAAGATACCAACAGCGAGTGCAATCTTGTCTGCGACATCCCGAAGGCCGACCGGGTAGAGCTGGCCTTTCCTGAGTGCCTGCATCTGGCAGGGGGTGCCGACGAGCCCGACCTTGTCGAGTCCGTAGCTCCGGGTCACCTCTTTGATAAGGGCCATGTTCGGCGAGATCGAGTAGCGGGTACCGCGTGATGCAAGAAGCTCCTCGCGGGTGGTTGCAACCATCGGCTCGGGCTTGAACGGTTCGTCGCTTGGACCTGCAACAATTGCGCCATCAATGATCCCCTCATCAAGTGCATATGCAAAGAGCTGGGTGACAATGCCACCGTCCTGTGCTTTGCGGAGGATCTCGGGGTCCGTGCTGCGTGCCGCAATGACCTGTTTGTAGTTACCAAGTACCATTTCTTCTCCCTCCTCAGGGCTGCATAGCAGCGTCTATAGCATCCATGATGCCCTCATACTGGTTGACCACGTCGAAGCTGAAGAAGCTCCGCGGGCACTGGGCATAGCATGCACCGCACTTGATGCAGAGGTCGCGCTCGATCTGGGGCTTGCCGTATTCCATGCTGATTGCACGAACCGGACAGGCCGCTGCACATGAGCCACAGCCCATGCAGAGACCCTGGTTGATCACCTGGGTCATGATGTCGCATCCGCAGGCTTCGGTGCCTGCTTTTGCAAGGTTCATGAATGGTGTCAGGTATGCTCCTGCAAGTGCTTTCTGCTCGTCGTTTCCTTTCAGCAGCAGGTACGCCATGACACAGACGTTTCTGATCTGCTGCGGTGTCGGTGCACATCCGGGGATATACACATCAACATCGATCAGATCGCCGATTGGCAGGAACCCTTCATGCTGGGGCTGGTTCATCTGACCGCCACGGCAGAACCGGGTGATGTTGCCATAGCAGGCGCATCCGCCAAGTGCTACGACGATCTTCGCGTTCTTTCTGGTCTCGATGATCTCCTCGACCGAAAGGTGGTCATTAATACAGACCGATCCTTCGACGAGGGCTACATCCATCTCAGGGATATGCCGGACATCGGCTAATGTGAGACAGTAGACGAGGTCCGCATATTTGTCAAGAATTGTTAACAATCCTTCATAGGTGTCTGCAAAGGACACAAGGCACCCGGTGCATCCACTCATGTGCACGTGTCCTACAGTAATCTTGTCAGCCACTGGCTTCTCCTCCTTAGGTTCTTTAATGATTGACGCCTTCTCTTCGATAATTACGTCAGCCGGTTTCTCTGCTTTCGCAGATCCAGGCTTCTCGTCCTGCTTTTCCCCACTGACGTCGCGTTTACCGAACAATAGGGTCTTCAGGGACTCAAGAATTCCCATTTTCCACCCCTATTTCCTTCAATATAACCTGAATCGTCCGGGGTATAGCATCCTCAACCTCTTTTGAGATACCAATCTCAAAGTCAGAGGCGGGCACGTTCTTTGGCTGGCACCCGATCACCATGATATCAACGAAATCCTTCAGCCGGTTCAGCGGTTCGGTCAGATCCCATGAATGGGCATCCCGGTAGCTTCCCGGCGGGAGATCCTCTGCCCGGAGCCTCGTGAGCGTCCCGGGTTCAGCACCAAAATCGACGATATCAATGATAATGAGCTTCCTGGTCACATCGTTATCGAGCATGGTAAAGCAGAAATGGGGGCCTCCAAGCCCCACATCGACCGCCTTTACATTGTCGGGGAGAGCAAGCTCCTTCAACCGCTCCACAACTTCAGGTCCAAAGCCGTCATCGCCAAAGAGCATGTTGCCACAGCCGGCAATGACAATCTCGGGGTACAGCTCATCCATGAACGCACTCACTCGAGGAGTTTCTCTGCTACGAGCCTATTGTCCTCGTCTATGACGATCATATGGGTCGCACAGGAGACACAGGGGTCATAGCCACGGACGATCATTTCGCCTAGCTGCCAGGGTGCTCCTTCAAGAGCCCGGCTGCAGGTGGGGAAGTTCCAGGTCGTTGGAACAAGCATCGAGAACCACTCAACCTTGCCGTTCCTGACCTTGGCCAGGTGCGTGTCACAGCCTCGCGGTGCTTCGTTTGCAGCCCATCCGATTGAACCGTCACCCTGTGGGATTACATCCGGTACAACCGCTCCTGAGCAGTTCAGTGCGTCTGCTGCCTCAATCATCTTGTAGACAGCATCCATGAGTTCCATCTCACGTGCAATGTGCTGGCCTATTGTTCCCTTCTCGTCATAGTTCTTGTACTGAACCAGACGGGCACGGGGACCGACCTCGACGGGCTGGCCGTCATAGAGCGGAACACCGGTGCAGGCTTCCATCTGAGGCCAGGCCTTTGTACCTGCCTTTGTGGTGCCGCCGACCGGGTATGATGGGTCTTCAAGCGTGATCTCTTCCTCACCCATGTACCAGTCCCATGGCCGGACTTCTGTCCAGCGCTCAGGGAACCAGGTGGGGTTCTCGTCCAGGGAGCTGCTGCCGTAGACCGGGTCTACTGCCATGTATCCCTGGTTGTGGTATCCAAGATCCTTTGGTATCGGGATCTCCTTGCCACCAACCTCTGCCCAGTCGCGCTTCTGGAAGTTCCGGTAGATTGCAATCATGAACTCCATCTGCTCGCGTGCAAGCGGGAGCGCCATCTTTGCAAGATCATTGATCTTTGCCTTTGCCCGCGGGGTGATGTTTGTGTACATACCGCCGACACGGGGGTTTGATGGGTGAACCGCTTCGCCTCCGACGATCTCTCCGACCGTCTGACCGACCATACGGAGGGTCTGGATACGCTTTGCAACGCTTCTGACCGGCTCTTCTGGTGTAAAGGGGTTAATCTTTGTGTCTGTTCCTGGCAGGTACATATCAGGTAATGCCAGAATTTCATGCAGTGCATGGCTGTGCAGCCTGTTTGCACACTGGAGAATCAGTCTGAGAAGATATGCATCCTCTGGGATCTCACATCCGATTGATGCCTCCATCGATTCTATTGCAGCGAGGGTGTGGGCAATCGGACAGATACCACAGACACGTGATGCGATCTTTGGAACCTGCTCCATCGTCTTGCCGATGGCAAGCTTTTCAACACCCCTGACAGGAGTAATGGAGATCCAGTCTCCGCGCTCGATGATGCCGTCATCATTGACTTTCAACACGAGCTTGGAGTGGCCTTCATGCCTTGTGGTTGGGGAAACTTCTACTACTTTCGACAATGTTATCGCCTCATCCAAAATGTGGTGATCGATCTGCTATACATAAGTTATTCCTGTGCGGTTTTGACACGTACCAAAGTACGCTGAAGGAGATTAGATTGATAACGTTAATTATAGTTTGTGATTTCTCCCAGATCATATTAATAAAATTATTTCATTTTTTATGACTAAGTGCTACAAAAGAATTTAAATGAACTAATATCGCGGATTCCCCCAAAATGATGCCATTTTTTCAGTGTACGGTGTATAAATTGATGTGCGCTTTCATTTGAGAGAAAAAACCCTGAAAAATCAACTTTGGAGATAAAAAAGTATTTTTATACACGCATTTGCGATTCCGGGCCGGATATGGAGGTGTGATCACCTCCAGTACGCAGGCCCGGCCAGTTCCGATTGCCGCTCTTATTCGCCGTTTAATTCGGCATAGAGTTCTGCAAGGGTTGCA
Source organism: Methanocalculus natronophilus (assembly GCF_038751955.1). Lineage (NCBI taxonomy): Archaea > Methanobacteriati > Methanobacteriota > Methanomicrobia > Methanomicrobiales > Methanocalculaceae > Methanocalculus > Methanocalculus natronophilus. The sequence continues at coordinate 4,227 of NZ_JBCEXH010000005.1, forward strand.
TGACGCTCTGCATAGGCATCGTGCTGGTGGATACTCTCCTCATTGGTCTGCTGTATCGTGACATATGCATCACCTGGAAGATGGCCGAATGTCGAGACCACCTTTTTTGCCATCTCCCTGACACAATCCTCAACAAACCGTGCGTTCTTATGTGCCTCCATCACGACATAGCTCTCGTCACCGCGTTTGAGGAGTTCATAGATCTTTGCACTCATTGATTCCTTGAGAACATTGATGACATCCTCAAGCGGGACATGCTGATCATCATCAGTCTCAATGCAGAGGAAGCCCTTGCCACGCTGGTTGTGGCTTGCCATTGGAACTTCATCAAAGAATTTTTCTATCCTGTCCTTATCCATATCAAGTGATTCAAGCACCATCATGGCGTGATCCTTCATGATATTCTGTGCACAGGGGCAGGCTGTCATACCTGTCACCTCTGCACCGATGCTCTTCCTGATGATCGGCCTTTTGCTTGTCCGCTGGGCAATTGCACGGGCATGGACAGTGACAACCTCATGGCAGCTGGTGCTCGTAACCGGCGTCAGCCTCTTGACCATGAACTCGCTCTTCATCCGGACCTCGGTTCTTTCGGCATACTCGTGGCGATCCAGAAGCTGCCCTGCAACAGTGCTGCAGACCTCCTCTATCTCCTTCACCTCGCCGCCGAGGGCCTTATCCATGACATCGTCGATGACTTCGAAGTTCCGTGAAAGGTTTGCACCTTTCAGCGAACCGGGGAGATCGACAAAGATGTCAAATTTCGAGATAAAGATCGCCGGGCGCTTTCCTTCCCGTGCGACTTCAACAAGTTTTCGGACGTTCCGAACACCCACCCGGCTCAGGTTGATCCGGATATCGGGGATAGTGGACTGAATATCAGACAGTTCCATGAGAAAAAACCTCTAATCTCTATCTTCATGACTGAAGACCGGGCTATAAAAGTATAGAGAGGTATGCACCCCTGTATAATATATTTATGTCAGCTCGCGCCGTACCTTATCAGGAAGACTATGATCCAGAAGTACTATGACGCAGACGCTGATCTCTCCTTTTTAAAAGGAAAGACGATCGCCGTGATCGGCTACGGCTCACAGGGCCGCGGCCAGGCACTGAACCTCCGGGATAGCGGACTCGATGTTATTATCGGTCTTCGCCCCGGAAAGAGCTGGGATGAGGCAGAGAAAGACGGTTTTTCCGTCCACAAGGTTGCTGAAGCAGCTGCAAAGGCAGACCTGGTTCAGATCCTCCTCCCCGACGAGACCCAGGGAGCGGTCTTCAGATCTGAGATCGCACCCAGCCTGAAGAAAGGCGCATCACTTGTCTTTTCTCATGGCTTCAACATCCATTACGGTCAGATAGTCCCGCCTGAGGATGTCGATGTCTTTATGGTTGCCCCAAAAGGCCCCGGCTATATGGTCAGGCGAACCTACACCGAAGGAATGGGTGTCCCGGCGCTTATCGCCGTGTACCAGGATATCTCCGGCAAGGCACGCGCACATGCCCTTGCCTATGCAAAAGGGATCGGCGCCACCCGTGCAATGGTTCTGGAGACGACGTTTCGCGAGGAGACCGAGACCGATCTCTTCGGCGAGCAGGCAGTCCTCTGCGGCGGGATCACCTCGCTTATCAGGGCAGGGTACGAGACGCTTGTTGATGCAGGATACAGCCCGGAGATGGCATACCTTGAGGTTCTGCACGAGACGAAACTTATCATCGATCTCATCTATGAGGGCGGTTTCACAAAGATGCGGAGATACATCAGCAACACCGCCCAGTACGGCGATCTGACCCGTGGTACACGCGTCATCGGGCCCGAGAGCAAAATGGAGATGGAGGAGATTCTGCTTGAGATCCAGGACGGCACATTTGCAAAGGAATGGATCCTCGAAAATCTCGTGAACAGGCCCGTCTTCAATGCACTGACCCGCGCCGATGAAGAGCATGAGATTGAGCATGTCGGTGCAGAACTCAGAAAAGACATGCCACAGTTTAAGAATCTCTGAAATAATCCCCCACACTTTTTTATTATGAATGAAGCGGCATACTGCATGTATGCGAACCATCTGTATCTACCATAGCCAGACCGGCAACACCCATTTTGTCATGGAGGAGCTTGCAGGCATGACCGGTGCCGGTTGTGTCAGGGTTGTTGACAGGGCACGGTATGGAAAGGCAACCATCTTCCTCCTTGGCGTCCCCCGTGCCCTATCCGGCAGTATTGCAACGGTTGATCCAACCGAGATCGATGTCCAGGATTATGATCTCGTCATCCTCGGTACACCCGTCTGGGCAGGAAGGCCGACACCTGCCGCACGGGCAATGATCGAGGGAATCCTGAACGGATCCGAAAAGAAGGTACTGGTTGTCTGCACCTCAAGAGGAGAGCCGGGAGATACAGCAGCCATTATGGCAGAACGTGCAACAGCAAAGGGAATGAGCCTGATCAGCTCCCACCATGTCACGTTTTCAGCGGATGGCAGCAGAAATAATGAAGAGATGACAGCCCTGAAGAAGGCCGTCATGGATTGTATGGAACCTTAATCCGAGGTCATGATACGGGTGATTGTCCCGGCATACTCCTCGAGATCCCGGGCAGTCAGTTCAATTGTTTCAGACCCGGCAGTAATCGAGAGGAGATCGCCACCCGCTGTTCCGAGCATGGTGTGAGGCAGACCCTTGAGAACCCCCGGATCATCAACTGCAACCAGGAACTGCCCATACGACTCCGAGAAGAGGGAGGCGATTGGATCGTTGTGGATCGTTACCGAGCAGCGTGGGGCAATTTTGGCAAGTGCCGCCAGCAGGCCGCCGCGTGAGATATCGGTTACAGAGAGTAGCGCATTCTTTCTGACGAGATCGCGCACCTCCCTCACAATGCCTGCATCGCCGGTTTCGGGTGCCGCACCACCACATCCGGTGACAGCATCAAGAATCGAACCACCCAGTGCGGGTGCGGGGGTTCCGACAAGGGCAAGCGCTGCACCATCGGGTGGAGGAGAGAAGGTTCGGATCCCGCCTTTTCCAATCATGCCGATGATCGGAGTGGGTTTGATCTGGGTGGAATACTCGTCGCTCTCGTTGTAGAGCGATACATTTCCTCCAACAACCGGTATATCCAGAACCCGGCACATATCACCCATGCCACGGATGGCCTCTGCGATCTGCCAGCTGATCTCCGGGTGGACAGGGCTTGCAAAATTGAGGCAGTTGACGATGCAGATAGGCTCTGCCCCATAGCAGGCGAGATTCTGGGCATTTTCAAGCACGGCATTTGCGGTGCCCTCCCGGGGCCTGAGATAGATATGCCGGGGATTGCATCCGCAGCTGAAATAGAGACCCTGATCTTCAAGCCGGATGACTGCAGCATCGGGCCCAAGTGAGACCGTTCTGAGCTGGACTTCATGATCATACTGTGAGGAGACCCATTCTTTTGAACCGCATTCGGGATGTGAGAGGACCAGTCCGATGAGGGTGCGAAGATCCTGCCCTGGGGCTGTATATGGCTTCTCTGCCTGGTAGGATCGCTCCTCCCAGCTGCAGGCAGGTGCCCCCCCGACAAGGAGATCCATCGGGAGATCACAGACGACACGGCCATTGAACTCGACAATATACCGTGGATCGGCTATCACTTCACCGACATCAGCCCAGGGGAGATCATACTTGTCCAGGATCGATCCGATGACGCCAAGATCGCCCGGAGCAACCTCAATGAGCATCCGCTCCTGTGACTCGGCAAGCATGATCTCAACTTCATTCATCCCGGTCTCCCTGAGGGGAACACGTTCAGCATAAATCCGTGCTCCATACGTGCTTGACATCTCGCTGGAAGCACCTGCAAACCCGGCTGCACCGAGATCCCGGCATGCATAGACTTTCTTTGTTGCACAGAGCTCGGCTGTTGCATCGATGAGGAGCTTCTCCATGTAGGGGTCACCGACCTGAACGCTTGGCCGGTCATCGGCACCTGCATCCTCTGCAAGATCCCGTGATGCAAAAGAAGCACCGCCGAGGCCGTCACGTCCGGTGCGGGCACCATAGATGATCAGGCGGTTGCCGGGTTTTTTGACCCGTCCGGTCAGATAGCCATCCGGATCAACAGTCCCGACAGCAACGACATTCACAAGGGGGTTGCCCTGGTAGCTCTCGTCAAACGTGAGATCTCCCCTGACGACAGGGACACCGATGCAGTTGCCATAATCCCCGATACCGGAGACGACATGTTCGAAGAGATGGCGCGTCTTGTCGTTGTCGGGCTTCCCAAAGCAGAGGGGATCCATCAGGGCAACCGGGTATGCACCCATCGAGATGATGTCGCGGACTATACCGCCGACACCGGTTGCAGCTCCATCATAGGGATCGATGTAGCTTGGATGGTTATGACTCTCCATACCGATAGCAAGCGCAGTCTTTTCAGAAAATGAGACGATTGCAGCATCATCCCCGGGACCAAGGATGACGTTTTTTCCGTCAGTTGGCAGCGTCTTCAGGAGCGCTTTTGTTGATCGGTAACTACAATGCTCGCTCCAGAGATTTTCAAAGGCAGCGGCTTCCAGGGGTGTGATATCCCGTCCCAGGTGTGAGCGGATGATCCCGAGATCGTCTTCCGACAGCATGGTACAAGAGATCACCCTGAGAGATAAAATAAGGATCTCTTCTGTCTGATCCCTTCCCTTTTTACACCTGAGGTTCCTATATATCTGCATGGGAGACAGTTACGAGGAGCTGCTGAAGAAGGCATACACCGGCATCACCGAGCCGACGGAAACCGGAGAGCGGTTCGTTGTGCCGCCGGTGAAGTCATATCTGGAAGGGAAGACAACAATACTTGAGAATTTTTCTGAGATTGCACAGGCACTCAACCGGGATTCCGATCACTTCATGAAGTTCATGCTTGGTGAACTTGGAACCGCCGGTAAGATAGACGGAAGCCGTGCCATCTTCAATGGCAAGTTTGAAACCGATGTCCTGAGTGCGATTGTCAAGAACTATATTGATGATTTTGTCATCTGTTCCGAATGCGGCAGGCCGGATACCCGGCTCGTCAAGGATGATCGGATTCATATGCTCCGGTGCGATGCCTGCGGAAGCCATCGTCCGGTGCGCAAGCGCCGTGCCAGAACCGAGGTGAAAGGAACAAGCCTTGAAGAGGGGCAGGAGCTTGAGGCGGAGATCGAATCTGTCAGCAGGCGTGGCGATGGTGTTGCAAAGATAGGCAAATACATCCTGTATGTCACCGGCGGAAAACCCGGCCAGAAGATAAAAGTAAAAATTACAAAAATATCAGGCCAGGTTGCCTTTACCCAGCGGCTCTGAAAAACCCATTTCCAGGGTTTTTAAAAAAAATCTATTATTTTTTCTATTTCACGACTGATCCGACCTGTGTGAGAACCTCATCACATGACCGGTTGATCCGCTCGCATGCTTCCCTGATGACCGTGAGCGGATCCTTTGTGCCGTCTGTCGTGACAAGGAGTTCGGGATCCGAGAACTGGTATTCGACCACGTACTTGCCGACATTCACAGAGGGGTCTTTGATTATCTCATCCTCAAGGAGGTTCATAAAGGTGTGTTTCTCACCAACGAGCACCATCCTGATTTTATTTTTTTCAAGTTCCAGAATTTTTATGTTCATACCGTATATCAATTGGAAGGGGAGGACTATATAGGCATTGGCGAAGGTCAGCTCCTGAAGCTCTCCATATCAGTTGCGGCATGCGGGTGATCCCAAGCGATCATATGGCTCATATGGACGCACCGGAACTCTTTTGCCTTCAGAATCCCGGCAAGCCCAAGCGCCTCGGAGTAGTTCATATGTTTGTAGACATGCATTCCTTCAGGGACGAGTGCATCAAGGAGGAGGAGATCCGCGCCTTCCATCAGGGGGATGCTTGTGTCGGGTATGTCACGCCGGGTATCGGAAGAGTAGACCAGCACATAGCCGTCTGATTCTATCCTGACGCCATATGTCGGCATATCCGGATGATTGACCGGAAAGAGGGTGATCTCAAGGCCAAAGAGAGAAAATGGGATGAGAGGTTCAACAGGGATCTTCTCTGAGGGGAGGAAGGAGAAGATCCCCCCGCAGTAGTCCAGTACTTCAGGTGCCGCATACATCGGGGGAGGTGTCTGGACACGATAGAACTCCCCAAAGCCCATAAAGTGATCATAATGGCCATGTGTCCAGATGCCGGCATCTATATGCGGCGATCCTGCTGCGAGCAGCTGCCTTCTCAGGTCGGGAGAGGTCTCAATTAAGAGGTTCTTTGATTCAGACTGGATTAAAAGAGAGGTTCGGAGCCTCTCTCTTCCTTCAGCAACTCCTCTTCTGCAGGTATCGCAGCTGCACCCGATCTTCGGCGTGCCTATTGCATCCCCTGTCCCGAGGAGGGTTATCTTCATGCCTGTGACCATCCGGCATGCCTGAGCGCATTTCGCCGATCAACGAGCAGCATCCCTTCTTCGATATCCACCTCGCTGATCTCCTGCCGCCCATCCCGGAGGGCAGCCATCACCGCTTCCTTGATCATGAGCCTGAGATCCGCGCCTGTGAACCCTTCAGTTCGTGATGCAAGAAGAGAGAGGTCAGGTATGATCGCTATGTTTCTCGTGATACTCCTGAGGATTGCTTCTCTCATCGGGATATCCGGCAGGGAGAACGGAACAGCTTCGTCAAATCTCCGCCACGCCGCCTCATCAAGGATGCCGGGATAATTGGTCGCCCCGATGAAGAGGACACCTGATCTGACCAGGCTGATCTGATCGATATTTTTCAGGAGCGTGTTTACTGCCCTCTTCATCGCACCGTGATCATCGGCGTCCCGCGTCCGTGCCACATAATCGAATTCATCAATGAAGAGGATACATGGGGAGAGTTTCTTCGCAATCTCAAAGATCCTCTCGATATTCTTTGAAGTCTCGCCCAGGTACTGGGACGTGATCATGGAGAGCCGTGCCTCAAGGATCGGCATATGCAGTTCCCGTGCAAGAGAGAGAGCAAACGAAGTCTTCCCCGTACCGGGCGGACCAACACATAGAAGACGTCCGATCTGATAGATCTGGTGTTTCTTCAGGTAATCCAGGTGTGAGAGTGCCACTTTGATCTTCTCGATCACTTCAAGCTGCTCAGCTGTTGCAACAAACGAATCAAATGATTCTTCAATCTCCTCAGGAGCATAGATGGTGACAAGCGCCATCGCCTCTTTTATCTCTTCGGAGTCTGTCGGCAGGGCGGCGATCCGTTGATCCAGGAATGCGCGGCTGTCCTCATACGGGGGATTCTTCTTTTTTGCATCAGCATAGCGGATGCTGTCTGCTCCGGCTTTCTCATAGTAATAGGCCAGAACCGGGTTTTTCACCGCGAGATCCCGTCCACCTTTATCGAGAAACCAGCGGGCCGCGGCATCAAGTGCAGTGATCGAGAGCCGCTGGCCGAAGTCATCATACCCGACAAAGGGGTTTGAACCAAGAAGTGTATGTGCCTCATCTATCCCAAGGGAACGCCTGGCAAGACTGTTGCTCACGTGTACGGGCCGTTTCAGATCGGCTGATTTTCTGCCGATCTCAAAAGCGTCACGACAGGCTGGTGTTAGATCCGATATCCCAAGAGATACCTCATGGTTTACGATCTCTGCGGTGAGAAGGAGCTCCATGAGCCGGAGTGTGGTGTGATCTGCCATCTCCATGTCTTAACCTTAACTATAGTCCCGGAGACCGAATAAGACTATCTCAGCGGGTGGTAACAATACAGCCATCTTCCACAATGATGATCGTATCTTCTGCCTGGGATACAAAGGACCCGGGTGCATCCTGCAGGACCGGGTAGGGGCGGAGAATGCCCTGCCTGATTAAGGCGGTAAGGGCGAGATCTGCCCGGTCTGTCCTGAGCCATCGCTTTGAAAACGGGAGGCCGCGTCGATTTCGGATCTCTTCAAGGATCTTTCGTCCAGCAGGAATGCGAACGGGTTTGACCGCAATCTGCGAGAAGATGTTTGTCCTGCTCCCTTCATTGACCCGCCCGTTGCCGGTGGAGGCAAAAGGCTCAATTGCGATGACCATGCCTTCCCGCAGGATCACCCCGCCACCTGATCCGGTATTCGGAATACTCGGGCCGGCATGGAGTGAATAGCGATCCAGGCCATGACCGGTTAAGTTGGCAACCGGTTTAAAGCCACGCGAGGTGATCTCTTCCTGGACTGCAGCTCCGATCTCGCCGGTTGCAGTGCCTGGCCTGGCAAGAGAGATTGCGGCATTCAAAGCCGCGCGCGATGCCTCGACCAGAAGCCTGTGGTCGCCGAGATCGATTGTGAGTGCCGTATCCGCGATATAGCCGTCAAGATGGAGCCCTATGTCGAGTTTGACAAGATCACCATGCTGAAGGGTGCGGTCATCGTCTGGGCCCGCGGTATCATGTGCTGCTGCTTCGTTGATGGAGAGGTTTGGAGGAAACGCGATACCAGCATCTGCTTCCAGGATCATCGTGCATACCGAATCGGTAATATCTGAGAATGTGGCCCCGGGAACGATTGAAGATGCTCCTTTCCGAAGGATGGTGTGTGCGAGGCGGCCGGCTTCCCTGTACGTATCCAGTATCTCATCGTTCATATGCAGAATACCTCCGGGAAGCTGCCCATTCGTTCAAATCCTGATTCGGTGACGAGACCCATATTCTCGATCCTGACACCGCCGATGCCGGGATAGTAGAGTCCCGGTTCGATTGTTATGACATTGCCTGCAGACAGCTCGCCGCCGCGGGCATTCAGCCACGGTGCTTCATGCACCTCAAGACCGACGCCGTGGCCGAGGCTGTGGACAAAACCATGCGGTTCTGTTCCATACCCGCGATCTGAGAAGTGCGTGACGACCGCCTGGTAGAGATCTGATCCGGATCTTTTATTCCTGGCAAGGGAGATTGCAAGTGCTCCTGCATCCGAGACGGCGTCGTACATATCCCGGATCTCAGGAGAGGGCTCCCCCCGGACAACCGTCCTGGTCATATCAGCGAAATACCCGGTCTCTTCACTCTGCGGAAAGATATCAATGATAATGGGTGCGTCGGCAGCAAGCAGTCCGCTGCCCCGGAGATGCACCTCAGCTGTCTCGGTTCCCGAGGCAACGATGGTGTCAACGCCCCTGCATCCGTGTTTCAGGAGGCAGGCATGAATTGCATACCGGACATCCTCTGAGGTGAGGAGGCCGCCCTCAGGCGTCTTCAGGTTACCGCCTGACGGGTGCGTGCGTGCAATCAATGCTATCGCGGCATTCATCGCATCATCTGCAGCAGACTGGACAGCCCGGATCAATTGGATCTCGCGTTTTGTCTTTTCTGCTCTCAGGGATGAGAGGGCTTCCTTTTCAACACCGACCTGCCGGTATGCACGTATGGCATCTGCAAGACCAATTGGAAATTCCGGCGGTACAAGGATATCTCCTCCAGCCAGATCCGCAATCAGGCGCGCGGTTGCTTTTCCGGCATCTTCTTCTTCCTTCAGGAGATCAAAAAAGCCTGCATCAGCCCGGGAGAGTACCCTGCAGGGGGATTCCTTCTCTGCCCGTGCGGTCTCCATTGCCGGGACTATAATGATGCCCGGCTCTTTTGGGTGTTTCAGGTATATGATCGGATCGCTCGTCCGAAAGGAGGTGAGATACCTGATATTGGCATCCTGGGAACTGCCATATGCAACATATGCCGCTCTCCCGGCCATCTCCAGGGCTTCATCAAGTGCATCCATTCCCGTACTATGTATTATTCAAACAAGATGTATCTTCGGAAAGTGACCTTCGGCATACCGGGAGGCGGCACGGGCATAGGCAGCATCTGCCCTTGCTATTGCACCTGCTGCATCACCGGAGAGTTCGTTTGCATTTTCCAGGTACATCATCGCCTCAGCCGAGGCATAGGCTCCCTGGTCAGCAAGATCAAGGTACTGGTGCATGGAGCCAAGACGGCCTTTCAGTGCAACCTGGGCAGTCCACATCTCTTCATCATAGAGCCGGAGATCCCATGCCACCTCCTCTGCCCATTCCTTCCTGCTTCCTTCCATCTGCATTGTATAATCAGAGAATGCTGATACATGACGTGTCATCGCCAGGTGCTTTGCCTCAAGTTCCCTGATAAATGCCTCTTCACGCTGCACCTGTGTCCTGAGCGTCCGGGTATTCACCGTCTCCCCGCTCAGCTCAATGTTCCAGAGATCGACTCCTATCGTATAGACCAGGAGGTAGCTGTCAAGAGAGTTCCGGTGAGCCGTTATCGCTTCATCTGCTGCATCCCAGAGGATGTCATGATCAGAGTCTGCAAGGCATCCGGCTGTCATGGAGGAGGCAGTAACGATGAGGATGAGTGAGAGAATCAGAGAGAAGAAGCGGCCGGATCTCATAAACTACCAGTAACTAGTGAATACCGACTATAAATCAATATCCTCAGGCAGACAGCCAGCCGGAGTTTGGGTGAATGGCAGGCGCCATGCATGACACCTGCTGGCATGGATTCTTATAACCTCCATTGCATATGTATATTCATGGATGAAGAAAAGCGTAAGGAGTTCAAGATAAAGTTTATCAAGACAGCAGTTCTGCTCAATCTCCTCATTCTCTTCCTTGCAGCGACGGTTCTGGTTGCGATCCTTGTCCCTGGCGATGTCACATTCAATGATACCTTCTACAAGACACCGCTTCTGGTCGTTCTTGGAGCAGGCACCGTCATCTTTGCCATCCTGACCCACCGGCTCTACACCACAACCAGGAAATGGCTTGAGGTGCATGGAAAGACCAAAGAGGGATGGGAAGAGTAGTCATAAAAACCCGGAAGGGGTTTGTATGGAATACCGTGCAAGGGGGATCCTGATCCGATGCTTGAGAAACTGCGTGACGAGATAGAGTTAATCCAGCGCCACCTTCTCGTAGCCCGTGCTGTTGCGGACCATGAGCCGATCGGGATCATCAGGCTCTCGGAGGTGCTTGGCCTGCCGCAGCATCGGATCCGCTACTCGCTTCGGATCCTGGAGCAGATGGGCTATATCCGCCCCTCCCCGCTCGGAGCCTCTGCAAGCCCGGAGATGCGGGAGATGCTCAGGGCCGTCCCAGAAGAGCTTGATGCGTTTATCCGGACGCTTCAGGAGATGAAGAAAAGCCAGATACAAGACGGCCAGATGAACAATCTTTAAATTCCAGCAGCTTCAATATAATCAGGCAACTTTGTAAGGCAAGTTCTCTTGCAGCATCTGCCGCCATAACTCAGTTGGTAGAGTGGCTGGCTGTTAACCAGCATGTCACAGGTTCGAGTCCTGTTGGCGGCGTCTATTCATCCCACTCATCCTGTGGATGTCTCATACTTCTTTTCAAAAGGTTCATTCATTCATTCATTCATTCATTCAGGTTCTTCGCGATCAGTTCCCCCTTCCGATGAATCAGGAAAACCCATGCGATTAGAGGTTTTGAGAAGAGTGTAACATAGTTTAGAGTCGTGCCTCACGCAGGCACGTGGATTGAAATATCATATCGGAATCATGTAAGAATTGTTCAAGGTCGTGCATCACTCAAATTCACTCCTTTGAATTTCAGACTGCCTTATGATTGACTGCAGTGTACCAATACGAATTTCATTATGATTTGGAACAGGAACTGTAATTGTAGAACCGGAAGCAGTTTTCTGCATAATTATATGGCTTCCCTTCTGCCTGACTTCAGAAAAACCATGTTTTGAGAGAATGTTGCAGACTTCTTTTCCCGATAGTTTCCGAAGTTTAACCACAAGCCACATCCACCCGTGTGATATAGATCTCCCCGTGGTACCGTGACTGAATCTCCTGCGGTGATGCGGTTTCAAAAAAGAGCTCTAAAGCCTCATGAAGGTTATTACGGGCTTCTTCTACTGTATTGCCCTGGCTTGCAATGTCGTATTCCGGACAGAATGAAACATAGCCATCGCCTTCCTTTTCAATAATGGCTGTAAGCTGTTTTTGCATATTTTTGATCTCCTGTTTTTGTAATAGTAGCCTTCACTACATCATAAAACTACATCACAGGAATGAAAAGGTACACTTTCCCTCATCGGGTTGCACCTGAAGAGACGGGAATAGACTGGAATGAGACAGGAATAGTCTTCTCTTTTCCAGCTCCATCCATCCATTCATCTTTCCATCCACCAAAGAGCAGGAGGGGAGAGGGAGGAGAGCTCTCGTCACCCCTCCACTATCTCTCCATCCGAGAGCGTGATCACCCGCTCACAATACTGCTGGTGATCGTCTTCATGCGATATCATCAGCACCGTCTGGCGGCTCTCCCTGTTAATCTCTGCAATGAGATCCAGGATGATCGTAGAATTCTTTGTATCAAGGTTTCCACACGGCTCGTCTGCAAGAAGAATAGCAGGTTCGTTGACGAGCCCGCGGGCTATTGCGACCCGCTGCTGCTCCCCGCCGGAGAGCTCTTTTGGAAGATGCAGAGCCCTGTCCAAAAGCCCCACCTGATCGAGCATATGGAGTGCCCGCTCTTCCATATCGGCGTCAGATACACCACGTGCCATCAGCGGAAGGATCACGTTCTCATATGCGGTCAGCTCTGAGGAGAGGGCATAATCCTGGAAGACGAAACCAAGCCACTCAAGCCGGAAGAGCGTCTTCTCATAATCCGGGAGTTTGAAAACGTCAGTTTCCGATATCTCAACAGATCCGCTGGTCGGTACATCAAGAAGGCCGATCATATGGAGAAGTGTCGATTTCCCGCTCCCCGACGCACCGGCAATACCGACAAACTCCCCTTTCCCTATCTCAAGGCTTACCCCGTTCAGGGCATGGACAAACACCTCGCCCATCTGGTACGTCTTATAGAGATCAGTTACCCGTATCATCCAATCAGCCCCTCATCGCATCAAGGGTATTCTCCCGGGTGATCCGCCAGGCAGGTATGAATCCGGCAAGCCCTGATGCCACACCCAGCAAGGCAGCATTCTCAAGCATTGTTGACAATTCAAAGACCGGAACAATATCTCCGCGAGGAGTCTCAAGCGGATGTGCTGAGAAGTAGACAAAGAGAAGATTCACGATGATCATCCCCAGAATGATTCCAAAAAACCAGATGAAGAGCGCCTGTGTCACATAACTGCCGATGATGATCCGGTTTGCGATCCCGATCGCCTTCTGGATTCCAATCTGCCGCCGGTTGTTGATGGTCTTTATCGTAAAGACGATCCCAATCACCACAATCGCAATGATCATGCTGACGATAATCGCAATGGTGTCGATGATTAAGAACGTCTCCACCATATCTTCTACCTCAAGGCCCATCGCATCTTCCCAGGTCTCCACCCGATCCTGTACACCAAAATCCATTAGCCGCATCTCCAGTGCGAAAAGATCCTCACCGGGAATTGCCCTGACAAGCACCTCGGTTGCTTCGGTATTCTCATACCCCAGGACCGCATTCATCTCCTCCCATGAAACAAAGGCCATGTAATCTGCCTGGTAGGACTTGGTGGCAAAAACGCCCTTCACCAGGTATTCCCTGGCCACCCCGTTTGCATACATCACGTCAATCGAATCGCCTGCCCTGACACCGCCAAGCGAATCAAAGAAATCCATGCCGGGATCCTCATGGCCCGCGACAAAAATCCCAAGCACGATGCCGTCATCGCCGGGAGAGAGGAAGTCGCTCCCCTCAATCATGTGTTCATGGATTCTGGTGACTTCAACCTCATCCCGGGGATTGATCGCGGTTATCGGGATACTCACCATCGATCCCCTGTGGCTCAGCGTCCCGCCTATCGAATACCGGGGCGATGCCCGGGCAACACCCGGCACACGGTTGACCCGGTCAAGAAGTTCATCCACGTGAAACAGTGTCCGTTCTTCATGATCCGGCCTGATAACCACGTCAGATGTGACATAATCGACCGACTGGTCATAAAACATGTCAACAACCCCTCCTCCGATAAACCCGGAGAAGATGAGCATATTGGTGAAGACCATCGCGATGATGAGGATGTTGAGAAGAGTCCCCACTTTTCCTCCCCGCCTGATCGCACGGGAAGCAAGGAAAAGGGAGACTTTTGATCCGTTGAGCACCAGCCGGTCACCCCTGCTGCCGCTGCCGGTAGAGATAGTATCCTGCGCCTGCAAGCAGCACGATGATGACAAACGCAATGACTGTGCCATCCATTCCCTTTGGCCGCACCACCAGCACCAGTGGCTGGCGCAGTTCGTGATCACCATAATCATCCGAGTAGTGGACCGTGAGCGTATACGGCATCTCACCATCGCCATCAGCAGTCAGGCGGAAGACAGCCGGCGCATCGTTTCCTGGCCTGATGGATCCGACAAATGACTCGCGGGTGCCGGTGAGAGGGAGATCGATTTCTGCAGATACCGACTCTGCCCGCCCGGTTCCGGTATTCTCAAGGCGGATAACGAGGTCAAATGGCTCTCCCGCAGAGACCGTGATCGGATCGGTTCTCACCTGTGAGACTGCAAGAGAAGATGCACCACGGACATCAGCTGAAGCGGTTGCAGTCTCCTGCTGCAGCGATCCATCAACCCTGGTATACGTGACCATAACCGGCAGATCATAGAGTCCGGGCTCGATCTCTTTTCCAACCCTGAGCAATAGCGGGAGAACCAGGTCAGATCCGGGAGCAAGCACCGGGGCAGCAGATGACGCAGGCCCAACCGGAGAAATCATCAGATCTCCCATTGAGACCGAAACCGAAAAATCCTGCGCCGCACTCTCACCGATATTAGTAACACAGAGTTCGGTCTCAAATGTCTCACCAGGTGCAACAAAGGGTAGATCAGACTGGGATACCTGAATAATTGGTTTCTTCATCGAATATACCGGCATATTAACATTTACCGGTATCGGGTAGATAACATTCTCACCACCACTCACCCCGATTCGGAGCTGTGGAAAGTAGATCCCGCTCTTCTCGGGAGCCTGGATCAAAAACGAGAGTTCCATAGACTGGCCCGGTCCAAGGACCCCGCTGAAGGCGGAATTTCCTTCAAGAACCCTGATATCCTTCCTGCCATCAAGAAAGACGCTGCCGATGACAAGGTAGACATCCCTGGTGTCGGACGTCGATTTATCCATAACACCGTATGTATGAGTAACTGATTCTGTTCTTGCCCATGTTGCCGCCGTGTTTTCGATGGTAACATGGACAAGAGCAGTATCGCCTGGCATCACCACGTCAGGAACGACCTCATGGCTCGTTACGGTGACTGATGATCCTGTAGCAGATGCTGCAACCGTACAGGGAATAGCTACCAACAAAAGCATTAGAATGGTGCGCCAGGGTATACATCCATACGTCATGAGAGAGACTCAATATACCCATGCGTATGGTATAATATTAAAATATCTCACATATGAAGCAAATTGATGCAGCCATCGTTTTCCTTGATCCAGACGGTACAATTCTCAGGTTGAGCAGGCGATGTAGATCTCTAATCGACCGGCTTCTTGACGAGGATACAGGCATCTGAGCAACACCCCCCCAAAGGGGCAGGAACCTCTCCTCCACGCACAACCGCAGGAACAGGAATTGTTCGGGCCGCCAGAGCGTTTCCCGGGACGGCTGGCTTCCCCCACGTCCTCTTCCTCTACCAACTGCCTTTTCTCTTCAGAAAAGCAATAGAATAGGGAATGAACGATTCGGCAGCAGCACTTTTTGGAGCAATCAGAGAGAACCGCCCGCTTGTCCACCATATCACCAATACCGTCACCATCAATGACTGCGCAAATGCCACCCTTGCAATTGGCGCAGCCCCCGTGATGGCAGGTGCAATCGGTGAGGTGGCCGAGATGGTTGCGATTGCAGATGCACTTGTTCTGAATATCGGCACGATCACCCCCGATCAGGTCGATGCGATGGTAGCGGCAGCCCACGCCGCAAACAGAAAAGGAATACCCGTCATCCTTGACCCGGTTGGTGTTGGAGCAACCACGCTCAGGACAGCGAGTGCGGAGCGGATTCTGAATGAATGCACCGTCACTATCCTCAAAGGCAATGCCGGCGAGGTGGGGGTGCTTGCGGGAACTGGCGGAACCGTTCGGGGAGTTGATTCCGGGGGATGTCGGGGCGATCCGGTTGATGTGGCGCTTGCATCCGCAGAGCGATGGGATACAACCGTTGCCATGACCGGCCCAACCGATGTGATCTCGGGCAGAGGTGGCGGATACCTGATCAAAAACGGCCACCCGATGATGGAGAGGCTCTCTGGAACCGGGTGCATGGCTGCATCCATTGTCGGGGCTTTTGCGGCTGGAGGTGATGATCCGGTGCTGGCTGCCGCATCAGCGCTGGCAGCATTTGGGATCGCCGGAGAGCTCGGTGCAGCCGGGGCACGGGGACCATATACATTCCGGACCACCCTCTTTGACGAACTCTCCATGCTTTCACCCGATGATCTCGTGAAAAAAGCTGCTATGGAGAGGATTCGTGGCATTTGATCTCTATGTTGTCACCGACGAAGCCATTGGTTTTGGGCGATCACATGCACGGCAGGCGGAACTGGCGCTCCGTGGAGGAGCAGACATCATCCAGCTCCGCGACAAAACCCTTCCAGATGACCAGCTTCTTCGGGTTGCAGAAGAGATCCGGCACCTGACCCGTGATGCAGGTGCCCTGTTCATCGTCAATGACTCCCCCGCGATCGCCTTTGCCTGCGGAGCAGACGGCCTTCACCTCGGCCAGCAGGACATCCCGGTTGCCACGGCACGGAAGCATGCACCTCCGGGTTTTCTCATCGGCACCTCCGTTGGATCGGTTGCTGAAGCCGTGAGTGCTGAGAGAGCCGGAGCTGACTACCTGGCACTCAGCCCTGTCTTTGCCACCACCTCAAAAGCCGATGCAGGAAACGGCTTTGGCCTTGCCAGGCTCAAAGATATCAGGGACGCAACCAGGCTCCCGCTGATCGCAATCGGCGGGATCACCCACGTAAATGTCGGATCTGTCATCGATGCCGGTGCAGATGGTGTCGCAGTCATCTCTGCAGTCGTCGGAGCAGAGGACATTTCAGCAGCTGCCGCAGAGATGAAAGCCCGCATTCTCGCTGCAAAACAACAAGGTTCTTCTCCATATTTCTAAAGGTCATTACTATCCAAAGGTCATAATAATACATGAATAGTCTCAATTCGCTATTGTCTGACCAATGTAGATAATAAAATATAATAATATATTTTGAAATTCATACAATTTACTTCATCTTCTGTCTTTAAGCTTATTGGTGGTAGAAGAGTCAGAGACAGGCATGGAGTGACGCCAGGATAGGGGCTCTGGTACTCGCGTGTCAGAAGCCCCCACCGCCCACTTTCCCGTCCGCACATGCTTCGCAAAGGAGTTTGAGCCAGGTTGCCGCAGATGCTTCACTCATTCCTGATTATTTTGGTTGCTGCATCGGTCACTGCATCGTTGTAAACCTGTCTGAGAACTTCTTCCTGACCTCGTCGGCAGTCAGGTGCCGCGCCTCCATCAGGGCAGAGATCACTGCATCTGAAAAGACAAGTGCTGCCAGCTCAAATGCCGACCCCCTGCCTGCCGGAACCTGAACCGACCGGTACTGGCCGGTAATCTGCCGGACCTCAAACTCATGGGGGATATCCTCAGCCACCCCGGATGACTCTCCGAGATCGATTGTGTGATCAACAAGCTCTGCTGCATGCGACTGAGGATTTGCCGTGATCAGGCAGCTCCACCCACCAAGATCGCGGACTTTTTCAGCGGCATTAACAACCGAGTTTGTCTCACCTGAACCAGAGAAGACAACGAGCATATCCTCAGATCCAAATGCGGGCGTGATCGTCTCGCCGATCACATAACTGGTAAACCCAAGATGCATCAGCCGCAGGGCAAATGCCTTTGCAACAAGCCCTGACCTGCCGGCACCCGTGACATAGATCCTCCGTCCCGAGAGGAGTTCTGAGAGGAAGACTCCTGCACGTTCAGTATCAAGCCGCTCTGCTACACGGATGATCATCTCTGCCGTATCAAGCATATAGCCGGTCAACTCGTCTGTACTCACAACAATCAGCTGATCAGAACTGGATCATTATGGTGTATCAGCATATCGGTCAGGAGAAGAGGTGATCAATCCCAAGAGAGATGAGCACCACCACCAGCACCGGGGGAATCAGGTACCTGCATACCAGGAGGATAAAACGTGGAATAGGACCTCGTAATCCTCCTTTCTCCCTGAGCAGTGCCGGGTCAAGCACCCATCCGAATGCAACTGCCATCAGGAGTGCGGTGAGGGGCAGGCCAAACGATCCAACTGTCTCATCCAGGAGATCCAGAACAGGGATACCTGAGATCGTGAGATCCAGTACAGAATAGCTGAGAGCCGAAGGGAGCCCGACTGCGATCACCCCGGCAGTCAGGACGGCACTCGCTTTCTTCCTGGATATTCCGCTCCGTGCAACCAGCGATGAGAGTGGCATCTCCATCATCGAGACAGTTGCCGTTAAAGCAGAGAAGAAGAGGAGAAGGAAGAAGAGCGCACCTATCCATGTTCCAAAGGGAATCATCGAAAAGGCCTCAGGAAGGGTTGTGAAGACAAGATCTGCGCCCATTCCAGGCGATAAGCCCAGGGTGAAGACGATCGGAAAGATGATGAGGCCGGATAGCATCGCAACTGAGATATCTGCAAATGTGATGTACACAGCAGATCTGGCAATCGGGACAGAACGCCTCAGATACGATCCATAGGTGAGAAGAATGCCGGTTCCAACCGAGAGCGAGAAGAATGCCTGGCCAAATGCTGCTCCCCAGAGAGCAGGATCGCCCAGCACCGAAAAGTCAGGCGTCAGGAAGAAGGCGATCCCGTCTCCAAACCCCGGAAGCGTGAGAGCATAGAGAGCCAGGGCAATCAGGATGACAAAACATGCCGGAATAAGTGTGAACGTCACCCTCTCTATCCCCTTTCGGATCCCAAGAGCAACAACCCCTCCAGTCAGCAGGGCTGCTATGATGAAGAAGAGAACCGGGAGATACCCGGCTGTGAAGTGGGTAAAATCACCTGCTGTACCGATAAATGAATACAATACAAATGCGAGTGTCCAGCCGGTAATAACAAGATAATAGCTGAGCACCACAAAACCGATCGCAATCATCAGCCAGCCAATCCCTGAGAAGAGACGGTGCACCTTCTCAAAAGCCGAGACCACATCCGCTGCAAGCGCACGGCCGGCCTTGATCTCGATGACCATCAGTGGAAATGCAACCAGCACCACGGCGAGCAGAAACGGGATAAGATACGCACCACCACCGTTCTGGCCGACAACTGTTGAAAAACGCCATATATTTCCGATTCCAACAGCTGCGCCGATGGAAGCAAGGATAAAACCGATATTGGAAGACCAGTGTTCAACTGAACCCTGATCCTCTTTGAGGGGCATCTGAAGAGGTGGGTTTGATCCCAGGCCCTCTTAGCATTTACTGGTATTCCACCGGCTGTGACTGGCGAGGGAGGCCGCCTTTGAAATGCTGCTGGATACGGGCATAATACTCCTTGAGCCGCTCGTTCATCGTCGGGTGGATCTTCTCCATCGCCTCGTTGAAATGGTGGATGGCAACAGACGATGCACCCTCTCGCATTGCGAGCATCCCGGCTTCCCGGCAGAGCCCCTCAAGGTCAGATCCGACAAATCCGGGCGATTTCTCTGCAACCGTTGCAATAACTGTTTCACGCGCAGCATCTGCATATTTCTGATCAAAGCGCTCTGCAAGGGTAAAGACCAGTTTCCGGATCTCGCTTTTCTTCAGGCCGCCCGCCTCGGTCTTCGGCATTGCAGCAGCAGCTTCCCTGACTGCATCGGCAGTTATCTCCGCACCCTCTCCAAGAGACTCGAATATCCGTTCAATGCAGCTATATTCACAATCCTTGAGAATGGCAACGATCTCTTCGGTGCTGCCCCCCTCAATCGGCATACCACGCATGTGAATACCCAGGATCTGCTTCCTGTCGGCTTCTTCAGGCTCCCCGATGTAGACGAGCCGATCAAACCTGCCTGGCCTGAGAAGAGCGGGATCGACAATATCAGGCCTGTTTGTCGCACCCATCACGATAACATCGCGGATCTCCTCGATCCCGTCGATCTCGGTGAGTATCTGGTTGAGCACACTCTCGACTGTATGCGACGTATCCCCAGACGCACCCCGTACAGGGGTCAGGGCATCCATCTCATCAAAGAGGATGATCGAGGGTGCCACCTGGCGGGCTTTCTTGAAAATCTCCCTGACCGCGCGTTCACTCTCCCCGACCCATTTAGAGAGGAGCTGGGGCCCTTTGACCGGGATGAAATTGGCCCCGGACTCGGTTGCTACCGCTTTTGCGATCAGGGTCTTGCCTGTTCCCGGGGGCCCATACAGCAGGACACCTTTTGGGACACGAATCCCAAGCTCCTCGAACCTCTCCCTGCTCGTCAGGGGGAGTTCAACTGCTTCCCGGATCTCCTGCCGGGCAGAAGCCAGGCCGCCAATATCCGACCAGCGGATGTTTGTTCCTTCAAGCATCACCTCACGCATTGCAGAGGGGAAGACCTCACGCTGCGCCTCCCGGAAATCATCTGAGCGCACCCGCAGTTCATCAAGAACCTCCTGCGGAATCGTATCCTGCTCAAGATCAATCTCCGGAAGATATCGCCTGAGCGCCCGGATTGCAGCTTCCCGTGCGAGTGCAGCGAGATCCGCACCGACAAACCCATGCGTCTCGGAGGCGATCTGCTCGATTCTGACACTCTCATCAACCGGCATACCGCGTGTATGGATATTGAGGATCTCCTCACGGTCTGCCTTCGGCGGAACCCCGATCTCGATCTCGCGATCAAACCTGCCGGGGCGGCGGAGCGCCTGGTCGATTGCATCAAGCCGGTTCGTAGCCCCGATCACCACCACCTGGCCGCGCTCCTCGAGGCCATCCATCATCGTCAGGAGCTGCGCAACAACACGCCGTTCCACCTCTCCTGTGACATCCTCGCGTTTCGGTGCGATGGAGTCGAGTTCGTCGATAAAGATAATCGACGGCGCGTTCTCATTTGCCTCCTCAAAGACCTCACGGAGCCGCTGTTCCGACTCGCCATAGTACTTCGAGATCACTTCCGGCCCGGCAATAGAGATAAAATGTGCGCCGGATTCATTGGCAACGGCCCGTGCAATAAGTGTCTTGCCTGTTCCCGGAGGGCCGTACAGGAGGAGCCCCTTTGGCGGCTCGATACCAAGCGTCTTGAAGAGTTCCGGGTGGCGTATGGGGAGTTCTATTGTTTCACGGAGGCGCTGAAGCTCATCTTTCAATCCTCCGATATCCTCATAGCTGATCCGTTTCAGCCCTTCGAAGCCGGGAGCCGGTTTATCTGATATGGTAATAGTGGTATTTCTTGTGATGATGACCGCATCCTCCGGATCAAGTGCGGTCACCTTGAACTCAATGAGCTGCGGGATCATCATGGCGCGGATAGGCACAACATCGCCTGTTGAGACAGGATAGTTGATCAGTCCCTGTGCAGCATGCTCCATATGAATTGTCAGCTGGGGAGGGAGGTTTTCGGGTGGAGCGATCACCACCTCCTTTGCCTCGATCACCGCTTCGACTTTGGTGATCTTTACCCGGTCGCCGATTGATACGGCAGCATTCTCGCGGGTAAACTTGTCAATCCGGATCTTCTGCTGGTCCCAGTCCTTTGCCATGGCACGCCAGACCTTTGCCAGCGTCTGCTTCTTCCCCTCAATTGCCACCAGGTCACCGGGGGAGACCCGGAGGGCAAGCATCGTCTCCGGATCGAGCCGTGCCTTCCCGCCACCCAGATCCTCAGGATAGGCCGAATCGACCTTCAGATACATTTCAGGCATTACTTTATTGTCATCAGTGTCCGGACATATAAGTAGTGTTTACGCGATGCGGACAATCCTCTTTGACCCGGTACATGGTGCAGCTGGCGACATGATCATTGCAGGCCTGCTTGCAGCAGGTGCAGACCGGGATGCAACAACAGGCGCAATGGCATCGATTGTTAGGGAACCAGAGATAACACGCGTAATGCGTGGAGGAATCCAGGCGCTGCATATCAGAACGCATGCGGAAGAGACGACCCGCACCCTTGACGAGGTGATCGCCCGCATCCGGGATGCCGATGTTTCCGATCAGGTAAAAGATATGGCAGCGCGGATTTTTGCTCGTATCAATGATGCAGAGACCCGTGTCCACGGGGCACATGCGCATTTTCACGAGGTGGGTGCAGATGATGCAGTCGCCGATGTTATCGGTGCAGTCACCGCACTCCTCTCGCTTGCACCTGATGCAGTCGCTGTCAGGACGATCCCGCTTGGGAGCGGGACAATTCAGTCCGCGCACGGGCAGATGCCTGTCCCGGCACCTGCAACCGCCTATATCCTCGAACAGTCCCATCTCAGCACCCGTATCGGCCCGGAAGGCGCAGGGGAGCTGGTCACCCCGACCGGGGCTGCAATCCTCGCCGAGTTTCATGCCATCTACGGAAGAGCTGCACCCGAGGGCAGGATTTGTGCTGTCGGCTATGGTGCTGGCAGCCGGAACCCCCCTGATTACCCAAATGTCCTGCGCGTGATGATCATCGGGGATGACACAGACAAGACAGATGTCGATATCCTGGAGACAAATGTCGATGATGTGGATGGTGAGGTGATAGGATCAGCAATTGAACGGCTCCACCGGGAAGGCGCCCGTGACGCCTCTGCTGCACCCATTATCATGAAGAAGGGGCGGCCCGGCCACCTGATCCGGGTGATCTGCAGGAAAGAGGATTCCGGCAGGCTTGCATGTATCCTTGCAGAAGAGCTTGGAACCCTTGGTGTCAGGTGTATCGGATCAGTCCACCGATTCATTGCAGAGAGGGAGTTCAAAACGGTCACGATACCAACAGGCGACGAGATCCCAGTCAAGATCGGGCACTGGGAGGGCCGGATCATCTCGGTCAAGGCCGAGTTCGATTCGGTTGCAGCGGCGGCAGAACGCCATGGTATGACAGTCCGCGAAGTGAAGCGTCTTGCTGAAGAGGCTGCCCGAAGGGAGCTGCAATAGTGGCAGAAGGCCGCGTAACCACAGGCAGTCCCGATCTCGATCAGATCCTTGGCGGCGGGCTTGAACGGCAGATGATCACCCAGATCTATGGTGAATCGGGAAGCGGAAAGAGCAGTATTGTGATCATGGCGATGGTGGCAGCCCTCCAGGACGGCCATCATGTCCTCTTCTTCGACACCGAAGGATTCTCAATGGATCGCTTCATCCAGGTGGCAGGAGGTGAGGAGGCTGCCGCTCTCCTGGCAACCCGCATCAGGCTGTATGAGCCAAAGACTTTTGCTGAACAGGGTATCTGCATCCAGGAATCAGAAACGATCCTCTCGGATACAGAGATCAGCCTCATCGTCATGGACTCGGCAACAGCACTCTACCGATCTGATCTGGAGAGGCGCGGCGACGCACAGAGGATGCTTGGGAGACAGATGATCGATCTGCTCGCCCTCTCCCGGAGATACAATGCAGCTGTCCTGATCACCAACCAGGTTTACACAGAGCCGGCCACAGGCCGGTTCTTTGGGCTTGGCGGGACAGCCCTCTCCCATATCTCAAAAGCAGTCGTCAGTATCGAGCGGATCAACCGGCACCGCCGGGCGGTGCTGGTGAAACACCGATCGCGGCCGGAAGGAGAATCCTTTGATTTTGTCATCACCGGCCGCGGCATCGGGCGGTGCTAAAAAAAACGATTGGCCCCTCTGAAAGAAGAGGAACCCACGATTATTGCCTGTACACAGTTTTTGGCATTAGAATTCGATCATGCCGATAAAGACCGGTTCAGCAGGGCCAGTCATTGTAGCCGGATCCTGAAGGCTGATCAGCAGGGGCCCGCCTTTTGTCTCGACCAGCACCTCACTGCCGACATACCCAAGCTTCTGGGCGACAGCTGCTGAGGCGGTTGCACCAGTTCCGCATGACCAGGTCTCATCCTCGACACCGCGCTCAAACGTCCGGATACGGAGGGTATTGTCATGCACCTTCTCGACGAAGTTGACGTTTGCACCCTGTGGAAATGTCGGGTGGTTCCTGATTACCGGGCCAAGCACCTTGGGATCTATTGCCCCAATCTCATCGACGAAGACAACCGCATGCGGCACCCCGGTATTGACAGCATAGACCTGGTAGGTGCTGATCTCTTCAGAATAGTCAAAGCCTGGATCGCCGGTTGCAGGGATATCAGCACGTGCAAATGCCGGTGTCGGCATCTGGATCGTTGCCATAAAATTCCCTTCCTGGTCAGCAGCAATCGAGACGGGAATAGTGCCTGCCAGGGTCTCGACAGTGCTCTTTTCCCCTACATAACCCCTGTCAAACGCATACCTGGCAAGGCAGCGGATCCCGTTTCCGCACATCTCGGCTTCAGACTCATCAGGCTGGAACAGGCGCATCTTCACATCTGCTGTAACGGATTTCGAGAGAAAGAGGACACCGTCCCCGCCGACACCAAAGCGGCGGTCGCAGAAGAGCATCGCAAACTTTGGCTTCATCTCTTCCGGTATCACGTCGGTCTCCATCTCATCAATCAAAATGAAATCATTCCCATTCCCCTGAAGCTTCACAAATTGTATACTCACACAATCACCTCATTCATCTTGCCCCTTCAAAAGAAAAAAGTATCATGCTGCCATCTCGTCAGGGAGAACCAAAACTGCCTGTTTGCAACTCGCGATCAATCATTTTGATATCCCAGCCGAGATGATCCCTGATGATGGCAGGCGCATAGCCAGGCGGTATCACGCCTGCCTCTGTTATGATCGAATCGATGTATGCGGCAGGTGTCAGGTCAAAAACCGGGTTTCTGACCCTGACAAAGGGAAGTTTTGCTGCCATCTCGTCAGGGAGAACTTCTGATCCGCTCCGCTCTTCGATTGGTATCATCTCACCAAGCAGTGTCTTTGGAGCGAACTTGTATGTTTCAGCAGCAATGATCATCTTCGTCCCCGCCTCATATGCAGCAAGGGCGATCTGGGAGGTGCCGATCTTATTGATGACACTGCCGTTTGCACAGACGGCATCCGCACCGGCAATCGCACAGTCCACATCATGAATAAAGACCCGCACAGCGGAATCGACGATAAAGTGGGTTTTGATCTCGTGGCGGTTGAGGGTCTCAATTGTGAGATGACCCTGGTTCCACGGCCTCACCTCTGTTGCATACACCTCGATCTCCCTGCCCTGCCGGTGTGCCTCGATGATACAGGCAAGTGCAGCTTCGGAATTGCAATGGGTGAGGACAGAGTCGCCATCATTGATCTGGTTTGCCCCCATACGTGCGATCCGTGAGACTGCCATCTCAGAGGATTCAATGAACGCCTCTGCGTTCCGGATCACCGATCTGCGCGCTTCTTCGGTATCGGATGCCTGGTGGATATCCCGCATGACGATATGGATGGCATTTGGAAGCGAGACAGCTGTTGGGCGTGTTGAACGAAGCAGCTCTGCAGCATCTTCCATGAACGAGACGAAATGACTAAGCCCGGCGGCATCAATCTCTCTGGCATGATCGCGGAGTGCTCCGGCTGCTGCCCGTGCAATCCTCCCCGCACCCCGGATCTGCATTGAGCGGATCCCTTCTGCTGTTTCGATCAGTGGCATATATGAACCGACGTTCCTTATCATAGATAAAGGTGGTATACAGGTGGTGGACAGATGACGATTGCAATTGTTTTTGATAGTGCCGGAACGCTGCTCCGGACCTACCGGGTGGCAAAGGACATCCCCGCAGGAAACCTCATCGAAGATGTCGAGTCGACAACCCTGACTTTCGATGATGCCGACAGGATCCTCGTTCTCCTCCATATCCGTTCCGAGGATGTGATCAAGGCTGACGGGGACATGCCCCTGTCAGCGTATCTCAGGCAGGAAGCAATTGATTTTGGCATTTCCTGTGGACGGCGGGTGATAGCACAGGAGGAGGTTGCCGAGATCCTGTACCATGACAGAGATGCACGTGTTTGTGATCTCCAGGAGACGATCCGGCATGTCTGGCATCGGTGCAGCAATATCAAGCCGGTAATGGCGATCAATTCGGGTGTGATTCTCAATGTACGGACACAGTCCATAGAGTTTACCATCACCGCAGGCGGCAGCCCCTTTCCCGGAGCAAAGGAGACGATAAGCAGGCTGCACAGGATGGGGGTTGCCACCTTTATTGCATCGGGAGACCGGGGATCAAAACTTGAAAAGATAGGAGATTTTCTTGGTATTCCGCATGATCGGATCTTTGGCGTCGCCACCCCGACAATGAAGGCAGAGATTGTACGAAGATTAAAAGAGAATTACGGTACAGTCGTGATGGTCGGGGACGGGATCAATGATCTCAGGGCTATGCGGGAGGCAGATATTGCTGTTCTGTCGGAGCAGCAGCCGGGAGAGCGAATCGAGGCACTCTGTAATGCAGCCGACTATACCATCCATACCATTGGCGAGATCATTGGCATTGGGGAAGGGCTGCAGCGATCAGATCCAGGGAACGCTGTTCATATATAAAGACTAATATGCTCCTTACTCTACATAACATATCAGAGGCTGCTTCATGAAACCTTTCATCACTGTCGAAAACCTGTGCATGGATTTTAATGGCACCCGGGTGCTGAGTAATATCAACCTTGAATTTGCTGAAGGAGAGACGGTTGGCATCATCGGGAGAAGTGGTGCCGGGAAGACTGTTCTGATCCATCTTATCCGCGGCATTGATCAGCCGCCGACTGAGGGGCGGATCATCTACCATATCTCCACCTGCGATGCATGTAACCGGATCGAACTGCAAAGCGCAGCAGGATCAGCCTGTCCGCGTTGTCCGGGGGGAACATTGCAGGCAAAAGATGTGGATCTCTGGAACGATGATGAGCAGATCAGGCGGAGCCTGATGAAACGGACAGCGATAATGTTCCAGAGAACCTTTGCGCTGTATGGGAATGATCGCGTCATCGAGAACGTCATGAAAGCTCTTGAGGATACAGGCTATCCCTCTGGAAAAGCCGTATCACGTGCAGCAGATCTCCTTGATGAGGTCCGCCTTTCCCACCGGATGATGCATATCGCACGGGATCTCTCAGGTGGAGAAAAACAGCGTGTCGTTCTTGCGCGCCAGCTGGCAAAAGAGCCGTTCCTCCTTTTTGCAGATGAACCAACCGGAACCCTGGATCCAAAGATGGCACGTGTGGTTCATGAAATGCTGAAGGAGGCAGCCAGTTCCGCAACAATGGGGATGATCATCACCTCCCACTTCGCCCAGGCAATAGAGGATGTTGCCGATCGTGCAATACTCATCGCAGATGGTGAGATCACCGCCACCGGAACACCCACTGAGGTTATTGCCACATTCATGAAGGAGCACTCAGACGGGGAGGTCTTCAACAAGGTTGAGACCGGAAATGCGCTCATCCGTTCAGATAATCTGAAGAAGCGGTATATCTCGGTTGACAGGGGTGTGATCCGTGCGGTGGACGGTGTCACATTCGATATAAAAGAGAAAGAGATCTTTGGGATCATCGGGACAAGTGGAGCAGGAAAGACGACTCTCTCACGGATGATAGCAGGCATTCTTGAACCAACAAGCGGAAAGCTCGAGATCCAGATCGGTGAGGACTGGATCGATATGGGCAAGCCCGGCTACCAGTTCCGTGGCCGTGCCAAGACATATATCGGGCTCCTCCACCAGGAGTACGACCTCTTCCCCCACCGAACCGTTCTTGACAACCTTACCGACTCTATCGGGCTTGAATTTCCAAAAGAGCTCGCGATACGGAAGGCGATGATCACCCTGAAGATGGCAGGGTTTACCGAGGAGAAAGGGCGTGCCATCCTAAACCGCCAGCCAAACAGCCTCTCTGAAGGAGAGCGGCACCGCGTTGCACTCG
This sequence comes from Methanocalculus natronophilus, assembly GCF_038751955.1. Taxonomy (NCBI): domain Archaea; kingdom Methanobacteriati; phylum Methanobacteriota; class Methanomicrobia; order Methanomicrobiales; family Methanocalculaceae; genus Methanocalculus; species Methanocalculus natronophilus. The sequence continues at coordinate 32,128 of NZ_JBCEXH010000005.1, forward strand.
CACAGGTGCTGATACGTGAGCCGCGGATCATCATCCTTGATGAGCCAACCGGAACAATGGATCCGATCACAAAAGTCGATGTCAAGCATTCTATCCTCCATGCCCGTGAAGAGATGGAGGAGACATTCGTCATCGTTGCCCATGACATGGAATTTGTATCTGATATCTGTGATCGGGCAGCACTGATGCGCGGTGGCAAGATTGTCGCAATCGGGCCAACCCAGGAGATCATGGATCTCCTCACCTCAGAAGAGAAGGATATCATGAGTCAGGCACAGCAGGGAGAGTAACATGATATCTGTCAGCCTGGATGGCAGTCAGGTCCAGGTGGAGGAGGGATCATGCATTAAGGATATCCTTCCCGATCACGATCCCAACCTCTCGGTTGCTGTCATCCGCCCCGGTACTGTCTCTGAAGAGACGACCCGGCACTATCGTTTCGTCACAACCTCAGGTGAGTTTGTCGTGGAGATACCTGATGGAGAGGTCACCCTCCCTGACCCCGCAGATCCCGACATAGCTTCTGGTGTGCACTGGAGTGACCGCTATGCAGTGGCATTCGGCCCGTTCCCTGCTGTTTTTTCCCCGGCGAGGAGGGCGTCCCGGTATGGAAGAGGTGATCTGCTCATCGGCTGCGGTGGATATGATCCCAGGAGATCGTACCTGATCATCTCACGGCAGGAACACCAGGCAGATCATGGAGCAGGATCTGATGGCGGCATCATCGGCCGTGTTGTTGCAGGCCGTGCCGTCATTGACAGGCTCGCAACAGGAGATTCCATCACCGCAATTGAGAAGATGATCAGCTGGGCAGATACCACAACTGCTTCCACAACCAGAGATCTCTCGATCCCGCTTGAAGATGGGATGGAGATCGTCTCATACATCCGGATCAGGGCAGACGGCTATACTCAAGAGACAATTGACTGCAGTAATGCCCGATCTGCAGAGCACCTCCTCTTCAGCCTTCAGAGCGGCGTGTTCCATGCAGAGAGGGCAACATCAACCCACTGTATGGACGCCCATCTCGGCGCTCTTGATGTGCCTCATGAACAGAAACTGCCCAGGCGCGAGGGGGCAGTCACTATCCGGACAAAAGGGAAGAAGACCGGTGCCATCTACATCTACCGCGAGGATGTGGCAACAAGTCCCCACCACACGGTTGCAGGCGAGGTGACGCACGGTATAGAACTGGTCAGGCTCATTGGTGAAGGGGAGCGGTGTGCGACGGTCACCGAACCGGATCGTATCGATCTCCTCGGTATGTACCTTGAGGATGCGATTGCGTTTGCGAGCCGGTATGGCGTCACCGTCTCCTCAGATGTTGAAGGAAACGGCAGCAACCGGGTTGTGATCAGCCAGGAACCGGCAACAACCCTTGAGGTGCTTGATGAGAAAGCGGTGACACTCACCACCATGGTGGAGGAGGATGTCATCGACATCACGCTCGATGAGGAGAAAGCACCACGCACCGTCGATATATTCAGGAGATTTACGGGACTGAAGCTCTATTCGGTCGGCATACTCCCCTTCTTCTTCACCTTTGATGATGTCTGGCTCTTTGAACCCGACATTCCAGAGAAGATCAATATCATCCCGGAGAATACCCCCGAGGCCGTAGTCCCTCCACAATCACTTGGGATGACAAATGCCTCACGCAGGGGTGCAGGACTTGTCGGAGTCCGTGTATCAGAAAATTCCGAGTTCGGGCCGACTGCTGAACCATTTGAAGGAACAAACATCATCGGCAGGATCATTGATGTTGATAAGCTCGCTTCTTACAAGGAAGGAGATATCGTCTATATCAGGGAGGTGAAGGAATGAAGGAGTATACACCCGGCTATGTCGGAACAGTAACCAGGTATGTCTTTGTCGATTCCCCGACTGTCACGCCGCAGGATCTTGCCATCGCCGCATATGAAGTTGCAATGGGCGTGATGATCAAGGAGACCTGTTTTGGCGTAATGATTACCGGGACGGCAGATGAGGTCCGCCGGATCGAAGAGATGCTCCGGAGACTTGATCCCCATCACATCTTCATCAAGGACCGGGGATTCCCGCCGGGAGATGAGCGGAGATGCAGGGCAAACCTCGGCGGATCGAGGCCGGGCTATCTTGGGCACGAATTTGAGATGCAGATTGCGCGATTTATTTCACACGGATTGAAAGAGACGGATACCATGAAAGAGAATGACCTCAGAAAAGCCATAGAAACCGGTAAAAAAGAACGCTTCCTTGATATTGAAGAACTCGCCAGTCTTATTGATACAGAGGAGGCCTGACTCATGGCGAAAGTCTTCATCTATCCGGCAACAAGCCTGATGCTCTCTGACCTTGTCGCGCGGTACGGGCATGAACCCCTTGGTTCTGCGCTCTCTGTCCGCGAACATATCCAGGCAGGCGGGTTTGATTCTCCACCGCTCCAGATCACACCTGAAGATCCCAAGGTCGGCCTGCACTGGGCAGCAGTTGAAGTGCCCTCCGGGGTGCGGGGGAGAATGGCCCTCTATGGCCCCCTGATTGAATCAGCAGAGGCTGCAATTATCATCCAGGAAGCAGATTTTGCCTTCGGCTGCATGGGATGTGCCCGTACAAACGAACTGCTGATATTCCTGCTGAAACAGAAGGGAATTCCTGTTCTCGACCTTGACTATCCAAAGACAAAAGATGAGGGTGTCAGCTTTGTTGCAGCAATCAAATCGTTTCTTACGGATCTTGGGGGTGAAGACGCATGACAAAACCCGTCAGGATTGCACAACTCACCTGCGGAGCTGAATATTCCGGCATCCAGGCAGAGATTGATCAGGCAGCCCGGTCAGTCGATGCAGAAGTCTTCTATCCCGACCTGTCACTCCAGGATCTGAGGAAGAGTTTTGATTCTTTTGGGCTGAATGTGAAGAGCCCTGACCTGAAACTCGCAATCGCACGGGCAGAAGCACTTGTTGCGGGAACGGTGGATGCTGATGCGGTCTTCATCGGAAGCTGTTTCAGGTGTGCCGAGGCGGCAATTGTCAGAACCGAGCTCCGCCGCTATATTCATATGAATTCGACCCTGCCGGTCGTCTCCTACTCGTTTACGGAACGGACCACCTCAGGCACCCTGCTTACAAGGATGGAGGCGCTGACCACCATCGCACGCCGGCGTGCCCTCCTCGCCCGTGAAGAGCAGACCGGGATCACGCTGGGTGTTGACTCGGGTTCATCAACAACAAAGTGCATTGTGATGAAAGACGACGAGATCATCGGAACCGGGTGGGAGCCGACAACAGAGGTCTTAAAATCAGCTGATCTCGTGGTAGAGAACGCACTTTCTGAAGCGGGTCTTGCAAGGGACGATATCGAGGCTATCGGAACAACCGGCTATGGCCGGTTTCTGATCGGAAAACACCTGAATGCGGATCTCATCCAGGAGGAGCTGACCGTCAATTCAAAGGGTGCGGTCTATCTTGCAGAAACCCAGCGCGGCCCGTCAACAGTTATTGATATCGGCGGTATGGATAACAAGGCAATATCAGTGATGGACGGCATCCCGGGGACATTCACGATGGGCGGAATCTGTGCCGGTGCGAGCGGCCGGTTCCTTGAGATGACTGCAAAGAGGCTTGGTATTGACATAACCGAGCTTGGACCCCTTGCAATGAAGGGGATGTCAGATGATGTCCCGATGAACAGCTACTGTATCGTCTTTGGGACACAGAGTCTTGTGAATGCGCTTGCTGCTGGCAGCACTCCCGAAGATGTGGCTGCTGCTGCCTGCCATTCGGTTGCAGAACAGGTCTTTGAGCAGCAGCTCCAGGAGGTCGATATCCGGGAGCCGGTGATTATGGTCGGCGGGACATCGCTTATCGATGGGCTTGTCCGTGCCATGGGAGATCTCCTCCAGACCGAGATTGTTGTCCCTCACCATTCACAATACATCGGCGCTACCGGTGCTGCCCTCCTGGCGTCGGGGTATATCGACCAGAAGACGGAGTGAGTCTGGCGTATGACGATGATGGAACAGTTTGAGGTGGAATGTTTCGAGGAGGTTGGCAGGAACTTCTACAGGCAGATCACAGAAACGGTCCTCCTGGATCATAACCTCACATCAGTCATCTCCAGGCTCAGGATCTATATCGATCCGAAACTTCCCATCTTTGTTGCGGTCGGCACCATCCGTGATGCAGGATCTGCTGTCCGGGTATCAGATATCGGATCCATCCATGATCGTGGGGACAGCGCCGTCATATCGGTCAGGGACGAGACCTATCTCGCCACCTTCCTCTCGCGGTTATACGAGCTCTTCGGCCATGATAACGTCGATCAGCCCGACCGGTTCACCATTGTCATCTCGAATGTGGCGATTCCGGCTGAGTTTGAGTCGCTGGAAGTTGCGGATCGGTCTGAGACGGTTCTCCGTGATCTCATCTATGCGATGACCGTGATCGCTCCTGAAGGCTTCAAGGTCAGGAGGCAGTATTATGGAAAACGGCAGTTTTTCTATGCTGCAAGTGAAAATACCCTGCCTGAGCATGTGATTGAGGATATCATCAGAGGGCAGTTTACCCTGATCGGGGAGGAGCTCACATGATTCTTGTCCCTATAACCTATACCGGCGGTATCTACCGCCATGACGAGGTTGTGGATTATATCGAGGATCTCGGCGGCTATATCATCCAGAAACATGATATCGCCCAGGAGATCGTCCTTCAGGTACTGATACCAAAAGACGATATTTCGCGTTTCACCGAATTCACCCGGCCTCTTGCTGGTGAGGTGAGTGAATCACCCCTTGTCGGGACAGAGATTGCTGTTGTCATCCCAAGCCTTGAGATTCATCATCTCCCGCATTCAGCCTGCGACATCGCAGAATACCTCAGGACTGTTGGTGCAAAGACGAATATGGTCGGTCTTGCCCGTGGGTTTGGGAAACGGATCGCCCAGCTGAATGACGAGGAGCGGGATGTCATCAATGAGCATGACTGCGCCGTCTATGTGCTCGGTAATTTCGAAACCTGTATCGAGCAGAAGTTTGATACACTCCGCCGTGGTGTGCATGTGCCGATCATCCTGACCGGTGCACCCCCGGAAGAGGCGCTCCGGCGGATCACGGATCCACCGGCTGCCGGGTACGTCGGGAATCTCGGACGGTTTATGCACCGGACCAGAACAGAAGCTGATATCGGACGGCTTGATGCCGTGGTCGACGAGGTTGCAAGGGTGCTCAATGTCACCCGCGACGAGATAGCAAAAGATCCACTCTCCGTCTCTCCGGCCCGGCTGAAAGAGGTGATCGAAGAGCAGGTTCCTGAGATTCATGAAGTCTATTCTCCAACCCCCCTGACGGTTCAGCTTGCAGGACTGAGGATCAAGCTCCCCTTTGACCGGTATGCAGCCACGATCAAAAAACTCACACTTGAGGAGGGGGTGCTCCTCGGAGATGTTGCCAGGATACGCCCGTCACGAATGCGTGACTACATATTGGTGCAGGTCAAACCCTTCTCAGAAACTCATATCGTGGTGTAGCCGGTAATGGAATTTGATGCAATAATCCAGCGTATCAGGGAGGAGGGATCAGCCAGGACAGCCAGGTGCTGGCTTGATCAGATAGAGGAGGAATATGGTGCAGTCCCGCTGATATTCCAGAGAATGAGCGAGAAGCCCGAGGTTCTCATCTCCCATCTTTTATACAAAGGATCCGTCACCCAGCTCTCAACCCTTGAGCCGAAAGTGGTGGAGCTGATCAGCCTGGCAGTCGGTGCGGCATTGAAATGCAGCCATTGTGTCGAGTATCATATGAAAGCAGCACAGGCAAAAGGTGCAACACGGGAAGAGATCCTCGAAGCCGTACTGATTGCCGGACTGCTTGCAAACGCAGCAGTGCTTGCTGATGCCTACCGTGTCGTGAATGGTGCAGAATGCGACGCCTCCTGCGACCTCTCAGGTGTTCCAAAACAAAATGACGAGTAGCAGCATTTATCGCAACTGAGAACACTCTATTTTTTTATGTCCGGTATAGCAGGCTCTTTTCAGTTTCAAATCGGGTCCCCTGACAGGGATCTCGTCAGGAATATGAGCGAGGTCCTCAGGCACCGGGGACCTGATGGGGGCGGTATCTTCTCTTCCGGGAGGGTCTGCCTGGCTCACCGGCGGCTTGCCATACTGGATCTCTCTGATGCCGGCAGGCAGCCGATGGCAAATGAGAACGGAACCCTCTGGATGGTGTATAATGGAGAGCTCTTCAATTATCCTGAACTTCGGACTGAACTGATCAGATCTGGCCACCGGTTCACTACAGAAACCGATGCCGAGGTGATCCTTCATGCATATGAAGAGTGGGGGCGGGACTGCCTCTCCAGGTTTAATGGCATGTGGGCGTTTGCCATCTATAACACCCATGACGAGACCCTCTTCTGCGCACGGGACAGGTTTGGGATCAAGCCCTTCTACTATACCAGGGTTGACGGCGGGATACTCTTTGCATCTGAGATCAAGGCGCTCCTTCTCCACCCCATGGTGGGGAGGGAGCCCGATGACGAGATGGTCAGGACGTTTCTTGCATGGGGTATCCATGACCACACTGACAGGACGATGTTTGCCGGGGTGCACCAGATCCGGGGTGGCCATAGCATCACCTTCCTGCCATCCGGGGAAGAGGAGTATGAATGCTACTTTGATCCGGATGTCAGTTCTGAAACTGCATCTGATCCAGAAACCGGGAAGAAAGCCAGCGGGACACTGAATCACCTGCTTGAGGATGCCATCCGGCTCAGGCTTCGATCTGATGTGCCGGTCGGTACATGCCTCTCTGGCGGTATCAACTCTGCCACCGTCACCGCCCTGATCAACCGGCTCATCAGGACGGAGTCACCTGATAGTGTGGGAGATGTGCAGAAGACCTTCTCTGCCCAGGTTGCGGATCCCGGATCTGAGGAGAGAGGATCTATGGATAGCATCCTTGATGCAACCGGTGCTGCCAATGAACGGATATTCCCAGGCCCCGCCGGTTTCAGGGACGATGTTGCCGATATGCTCTATATGATGGATGAGCCGTTTGGATCCCTCGCCTGCTATTCCCAGTACTGTGTAATGCGGGAAGCAGGCAGGCACGTGAAGGTCGTCCTGGACAGCCATGGTGCTGACGAGGAACTGGCCGGGTATATCGGGTACCTGCCTGCCCTTGGACGGGAGTTCCTGGCAGGGGGACACTATCTGAAGGCACTTTCAGTATGGTATCAGGTATTTCGTCGCCATTTCTCCTTTTTCCTTGATGCGAAAGCACAACGTGCGATCCAGAGAAGACGGAGAAGATGTATCAGGGGAGAGATTCCATCAATCAACCGGTACAGCGGAACTCTCTCAGAAATTCTGAAACGGGAGCTCATGGAGACGAATCTCCCTGCTCTCCTGCATTATGAGGACAGAAACTCAAGTGCCTTCTCAATTGAGGCAAGAATGCCGTTTCTGGATTACCGGGTTGCCGGGTACATCGCGTCCCTGCCGCTTGACCAGAAGGTGAGATTTGGGAGGACAAAATGGGTGCTTCGGGAGGCGGTTGTAGGAATTGTCCCGGACGCCGTCAGGAACCGCGATGATACGATGGAATTTCCGACTCCCGAGGCTGCCTGGATGAGGGATGAGCTGGCCGGGATGATGCTCTCTCTCTTTGAATCAGAGAGCTTTTTGAAGAGACCCTACTGGGATGCGGGCTGTGTGCTTGAGGAGTACCATTCTTTTCTCAATGGACGGTCACCGTATTCAGCAGATCTCTGGCGGTTTGCCTGTGTTGAACGATGGCTTCAGATGTTCTTTGACAGAAGGCCGGCCATCAGAGACGCTGCGCATCCATTATCTCCCTGATGAGCCGGATATACTCGGAGAAGAGATCTTTTGGATTAATAAATGGAATATCAAGAGAAAGATCAAATGCCGGCGACCTGTTGGTAACAGATGAGTCATTTGCCGTTACAGTCATTGTTTCTGGATCTTCGGGCTCGGGAACCGGTGTTACAGTCGGTTGCATGACGGTAATGAGATCGGTCTTTTGAACAACATCAAAGCCAAATTCGTTCCTGACGGTCTGGGTAACCGTATAGGTGCCGGGTTCGGTATAGATATGTTCAGGGTGGCGATCCCTGCTGATTTTTCCATCACCAAAATCCCATCTCCATGCTTCAGCTCCGCCACTGGATTTATCCGAGAACCTGACCTTCAGTGGTGCTGACCCGATTGTCCTATCCACGGAAAAATCCGCTTCAGGAAGTGCAATGACAGTAATATAGCCGCTGCGGGAGAGTGACCCCGACACCTGGCCGCCTGATGCGGTGAGCGTCACTTTGAATGTGCCCGGATACTGGTAGGTATGCTCAGGATTCCGGGTACGGGCAGTTTTCCCGTCACCAAAATCCCATCTCCACTGGTTTGGATTGCCCCCTGATATATCCGTGAACTGAACTGTCAGTGGAGGACTGCCACGAACTACATCTGCTGTAAAATCAACAACAGGCCTGGTAGCGACAATAACGAGGTTGTCCCTGACAAGGGTGTCAGAATCATATGGATTATGGACTTTGAGCCTGACGGGATAGACACCCGGCCGTTCATAGGTATGAACCGGGTTTTGCTCTGATGATTGTTCCCCATCACCAAAATCCCACTCCCATGTGGTGATCCCACCACGGGATTCATCTGTAAATGAAACCGTAAAGGGTGGTTCTCCACTTGTCTCATCTACAGAGAAGGCAGCAACGGGCCTTTGATAGACAGTAATCTTATCACGCCATGTCTGCGAGAAGCTCCCGGCGGGGTTTTCAATCCTGAGGGTTATCGAGTAGGTGCCGGGTTCTGTATAGGTATGGGTCACTCTCGGTCCTGTTCCTGAAGCACCATCACCAAAATTCCAGTGCCAGCTCGTCGGCTTATGGGTTGAATCATCGGTGAAGGTAACGGTAAGCGGGGCAGTGCCAGAGGTTGCAGATGCCGTGAATCCAGGGATGGGGACATAATCACCTTCATAGATCACCACCTCATATGGCCGGCTCTGGAAGTTCTCTCCATCAGTTACGACATGCAGGACACCACGCCATGTACCCGGACGGTTGAATGTCGGTGTGACAGTTCTTCCACTGGCAACAATTGGCGTTGCTGTTATCGGATCACCGACCCTCCTGAACTGCCATGACCATTCGGTAACCCCGGTTTCATTTCCTGAGACCGAACCGGTGAATGTAATCTGTGCGGGGATGACGCCGCTTTTTGTGTCGCTCTCGACCATCACGTTGACAGCAGAAGCGATCCCGCAGAGGAGCAGGAGAGCAAGGAACACAAGAAGAAGGGATCGCATCAGAGAAAACCACCTGTGATGAGGAGGAGGGCGACGAATAGAGCGATGTTGCTTGCAACAGGAGGGAAGAAGGAGGCAGGAACAGAGAAGTCAAATGCACTCCTGAGCGCTCCTGAGAGGATCAGTACAGACCAGAGTGGAGCTGTCAGAATACCAAGAAGTGGCACGATACCGATGATGCCAAAGGGGAGGGAAGAATAGAATGTGATCCCAAGCACCTTGCGAAAACTCCCTTCCTCCCTTCCGACGATGAGATAGCCAAGTGTTGCGGCAATAGTTGCAGAGAGAAGAGCTGCAAAAAGGGCTGTTGCCGTAAAGGTTGCCATGATCACAGGATCGGTGATCAAAGCCGATATGATCGGGTAGAGAGACTCATCAAACGATGTATAGGTTGAAAAAAACCCGATAACCGCAATGTTGCCGAGTATGCAGACAAGTATCGAGGTGAGGAAGAAGAGGAGCGGCAGCCGGATGGGATCGTCCCTGAACCGCTCTGCTGCTGATGGGGTAAAAAGGAAGGTCTTCAGGCGTCCGGGCTCCCGTTTCGGATCAGGAGGAAGTGCTACAGTCTCCTCCGGGAGCATGAGTACATATTCATCCAGGCCGCGCCAGTCACGATCTGCTGAAAGACGGATGCCGCAGATATCGCACCAGGGACTCTCAGGGAGCGTCAGCGTTCTGCAGGCTGGACAGCGTTCTGCAGGCTGGACGTACGCCTCCCCGGGAGGTTCTTCTTCCCTACCGAATCCATCAACAGCCGTTTCGTCCTCCTCTTCGTGCTCCTCGAGAGGCATGTCCTGTCCCTGATCCGGAAGGGATAGAGCCTCGTCTGCAGTATTGTCAATCAATGGCGGAGGAAGCTCATCTGCGGTGAGAAGAGAGATCCAGGAGTCGCGCTCAGCAGGATCCTCAAAGACAATTCGCCGTTCAATGATCTCTTTTTCTTCTGAGAGGAACGAGACAACCATTGCAGGCCTCCCCTCGAGATCAAGTGTCGGGGAGGCGTCAAGTATACAGCGTGCCGGAAACTCTTCAATGACTGCAACCGAATCGGCATCTCCTTCGTATATGATCAGGCGTTTTGAGGTGAGGAGGAGACCCACCTGTTCTTCTTCAAGCATCAGGCAGGATCTCTGGCAGATGGGATACTCCATCCGGGGCTGTTGTTTCTTTGGGGAAGGTGCCCTAAAATCAGATTCAAACGGTCTCCTGTTGATGATCGCATGTACGTATGAAATGAACTGATCCCGGCCACCGGCCCCACCTGCGTCTTCTGAGAAGGAAAGGATCATCGTCTGGATCCCCCCTGGCGTGTTAATTGCAAGGGCTGCTGAATGGATGCCTTCGGAGGTGAACTCGGCCGTGACATCAAAGATCGCGTCCCGTACAAACTCCCTTGTTCTGCCATCCCCGTTCTCTGGAGAAAGCCGGATCCTGTCCGGGAGGAGTTCGGCATTGAAAGAGTGGCCCTTGATGGCGATTCCCGGGAGAAGAAGAGGTTTTGGGGATGGTGTTGTTGAAGCTGCAGGTGTCTTTTTGTTGACAGGAGCTGTGATCAGCCCGACTGCCCGGTCACGGGCCCGAGCGCCACCCGCATGCTCCGGAAATGCGAGGAGGAGCTGCCTTCTGCCACCCGGGGTCGTGATACCAAGCATAAGCTGGGGGATACCCGTCTCACCGGTCTCTGCGGTTGCATCAACGACTGAGTCCCGTGGGAATATCCGTTTTTTTTCTGCAGGGTTTTCAGGTGTAAGCGTGACTTCCTGGGAGGAGATGCCAAGAGCAAAGCCGGTTCCCTTGATCAGGATACCGGGGATGGTGATTGTTTCGTCTCCAGGTCCTGGTGCTGATCCAGACGGTAGAGCATCCCTGGTCACCTGCTGCACCTGCGCTTCCAGCCTGTCCCGCCCTGAGGCTCCTCCTGCCCATTCAGGAAACGAGAGGACGATTCTTTTGATGCCGCCTGGTGTCCTGATTGCAAGCGCAAGTGCGGGAAGACCCTCGCCATCGGTCTCGGGTACTGCATCAAAGATGACGGAGCCCTTAAATTCCCGATCCTGGCCGGCCCCGGATTCTGGAGCAAGCAGAATCCGGCTTGTATCTACCGATACGGTGAAGGGCTCTTTCTTGATCGCTACACCACGAAAAACGCTGCCTGATGACGTGTCGGGATCTCTGGGCTGATCGTCCATTTATGAGTACTATCTTATATTCATACAGAGATAAGGTCTTTCTCCTCGACAATAATTCAGCTGGCCGGCACTGGAGCAGATAAGAGTATATATCCTGAATCCAACAGAAAAGGAAGCAGTTGATCTTCATGATGACAGACCATGACCGGCTCAGGATACCAGAGATTGCCGATCTCCTCTCCCTTCGGGAGGAGCTGATCCGGCAGTACGCAGATGAATATGATGAGTTTCTCCCCCACAAGGCAATAGGAAAAGTCCGGCTCTATGAAGAGAGCGCACTGAAACGGTTCCGGGTGATTGCAGACCTCACCGCACAGGGGATGTCCCGTGAAGGTATCGTCATGGTGTTAAAGGGTGGGAAACCTCTCCAGGAGCTTGCCCCTGATGAGGGATCTGATGCTCCGGAAAAAAAGGAATCCCGTCCACCGCCGCCGCGTCCGGAGCTGCTTGATGAGGTTGTGCTGGCTGCGAACAGGACTCTTGAGGCAACAAGCCATATGGATCACCGGATTGGAGCTATCCGGAACGGGATGGAGACAAATACCGAACGGATACTCCACGAGATCGGTCTTCTCAGGGGTGATCTCCAGGCGTCACGTGATGAACTCAGGACACTCTGGTCACAGGTGAGGGAGCTTGAAGACGATCTCAGGGAACGTGAACTGCGGAAGTCCTGGCTTGAGCGGGTTGCCAGACGGTTTTCCCGTTAGCTGAAGCGCTCCCACTCAGTATGCAGTTTTCGTGAGAAGATATCTTCGAAGAGATCGGATTTCTTTTTTGCATACTCCCGTTCTGCATAGCCTTCACCCCTGGCAAGACACCGGATTGTAACCATATCCGGGGTGAAGGTGGCTGTAATCGTTTCAACCAGTGACTGGTGGGTGCGATCGAGTCCGTCGGCAACCCTGAGTATGGCCGCAAGCATCCGGAGCCGTGCTTTGTCATGTTCATCCAGAGCCGCAAACCGCCCGTGAGCAGGTGCCGGGAGGGCTTTGCGGTGATACCGGATGAGCTGGGCAACCAGGTCCCTCTCTCGTTCCGTGAGGGGAAGGGTTGTGTCCTCCCGGATCATCCTGCTGCCGCTCTTATGATGAGCAGAGATGCCACGGCTCCACCCGATATCATGGAGAAGCGTTGCAGCCTCCAGGATGAAGCGGTCATCGTCTGAGAGATGATGGAGGGATTGAAGCGCGTCAAAGAGCTGTAGGGCATTCGTTCTCACCTGCTCGTCGTGGGGTGTGTCGGGGGAATAACGGGCTGCAAATTCCCGGATTCTGCGGATCCGATTCATAGTCATCTCCTCAGTTGCTTCAGGTTCCTGATTCTGCATTGCTCACTTCACCTCTGTAGAATCCATGCAGGCGGATCTGATATATCCTCCTCCCGGATCTGAATCAGGGAGATGCAGAGGGTTAGTGATCATACCTTCATATACCGCATCAGTTTATACCGCATCAGGTGTCTTTTTCCCCCTGTGCTGACTGATATATAGGCAGCAGAGATGACCAGAGAGAGCAGCGTGCGTCCAGATCCACTAGCTGAAATCAGAGACCGGCGTGTCTTCATCGAGACCTACGGGTGCACCTACAATTATGCGGATTCAAAGAAGCTCGAGGTTATCCTGAAGAACCAGGGGTGTCTGATTACTGAATCTGCTGAAGATGCCGAGTGCCTCATCCTGAATACCTGTATTGTTATTGAGCGGACAGAACGGCAGATGAGGGCCAGGATAAAGGCTCTTTCAGGGAGGGAACTGTTTGTCACCGGATGCCTGCCCGCAGTTGAGCCGGGGTGTGGTGGCATGGTGATCGACCCTGAGCTGATCCATCCAACGTTCCTTGCAACGAGCGGGCACCAGCAGTCCGGATCTGTTGCCGCTCTCCAGATCGCAAAAGGCTGCGCCGGCCACTGCACCTACTGCATCACGAAGAAGGCACGAGGTGATCTCGTCAGCCACCCCGCAGAGGAGATCATACAGGAGGCAGGCGATCTCATTGCGCAGGGTGCAGTTGAGATCCAGCTGACTGCCCAGGATGTCTCGGCGTGGGGGAGGGATATCGGATCTGATCTCAGCTCTCTCCTGGATGCGCTTGGAGAGATTGTTGGTGATCACCGGATCCGTATCGGGATGATGAACCCGGATACCCTCAAACCCATTCTCAAGGCTGTTCTCCGCTCATGTGAGACAGAGCGTATCTTTTCGTTCTTCCATATCCCGATCCAGTCCGGATCAGATCAGGTTCTGCAGAGGATGGGACGGAGCTATACAGCCGATGATACGAGGGAGATTATCAGGGCAATACAGAAGAGTTTTCCATCTGCCAGGATCTCAACAGACATCATATGCGGGTTTCCAGGCGAGACCGATTCGGAGTTTGGGGAGACGCTTGATCTGCTGCGAGAGATCCGGCCTGAGAAGATCAATATCACCAGGTACTCACGGCGGAGCGGGACGCCTGCTGCTGACTGGCGGGATATGCCGGATCGGTTCAAAAAGGATCGGTCACGGCAGGCAACCGCTCTTGCACGGGAGATTTTTTCAGGCGTCTATGAGCGGTTTATCGGGTTGGAGATGGAAGTGATCGTCACCGAGGTTGTGAAAGAGCAGACCGTGACTGCCCGTGATGCTGCATACCGGCCGGTTATCATCACTGAACCCCTCGAAATGGGAAGCAGGCACCGTGTCAGGATCACTGATCACAAGGTGCATTACCTGGTTGGAGAGCGTATCAGCTGATATCTGATCCCCACATCTCCCGTCCACGTCCGGTATCTTCAGGATCAAGCACCATGAACGAATCAGGGAACGGGGCAAACCAGGTCTGTTCTGCGAGTGCGGTCGTCTTATCCCTCAGGATCCAGCCCCGAAGAAGCGTCTTGAGATGAGTAACCTGGTTCCTGCCCTGCCGGTATGCATCCAGCTCCTCAAGGAAGAAGGCTTTCTCATCCCGTGAGAGCGAGTCTTTCAGGAATCCAAATGCATGCAGGATGACATTTATCTCCGCAGTATAGCGCGGCCCTGCCTTCATACCACCGGACAGGGCCTCCCTATACTCCAAAAAGACCTGTTGGACGGGTTTCTTTCCGGCATTTGCAACGATTCTCCCAAGTTTTTTGAGCATCACCTGGCTGTATGAGAGGTAGAGGAGTTTGTTTTCTGTATGGAGTCGTATGAGAGCGTTTATTGACCCGGTCTCTTCTGCATGCCTCAGATCGGCAAGAAGAAAGATGCGTGTGAGGAAATGATCCCGTATTCTCCTGTTCCGGAGTCGCCCCTCATCTTCTACCGGATAGCCGGAGAATCTATCAAGTATCATTCCCCCGAAAAAACCCGGGCCTTTCCCGGCGGAGGCTGATTTACTCTCCGAAGGATACCGTTTCACATCAGAGATCCCGGAGGTTGGAGACTTATTCTTCATGATGAACCCATCCACTGGCGGAATTGTATCAAGGAATTCGGAGCAGAACTCCTGCATCAGATTCGTGAGATCCCGTCCGGTGGATGGCTGGATTAACCGTTCTTCTCCATCTCTTTGGACAATCCGTATGGTATCGCGTGGAATCCCAAGCCCGATTTCAACCTCCGGACAGACCGGGAGAAAGGTCACAAACGGCTTCATTGATGCGACAACCGCGCTACTGATCATATCACCGTTATACCTGACATGATCAAACTCGATACACCGGCTTACGACCAGTACAGGCTTTTGAAAGGATCGCTTCACTCCCATAATGAGACTACCTCAGACTGTACTTGGCAGCCTTCAAAGATATACCCGGCAGTCTTCTCCTGAAGTTTACCTGAGGGAAACTTTTTCTTCCCGGCAACCATAATCCGGGTCATGGAGTACCAGGGAGAGGAGGAGGTTCCGCCACGGAAAGCCGCATACCTGAAATTTATTCTTGAAGCCGGGGGACGTGTACGGACAACAGAGATCGCCCGAAATTTTGGGGTATCGAACCCGACCGGATCCAAGGTGATCCGCGAGCTGACTGAGGCGGGCTATCTCACCCATGCACCCTACACCGATGCAGCCCTTACCGAAAAAGGCGAGCGGATCGCCGTATTCATACAGAGACGGCACAGGATCCTGACCCTGCTCCTCTCGCACTATGGGTTTGGCCCGGGCGAAGCCTGCAGCGAGGCAGAACAGTTTGAGCATCATGTCTCACGGGAGGCGGTGAACCGGATCTGTGCATCACTTGGCCACCCGGTGATCTCAGTCTGCGGCCCGATTATGCATGATGGCGAGTGCTGCCCGGAAACTGGAGGGTGACATTATGAAGAGCATGCTCCCACTCCTGCTCATGCTCCTTGTAGTCTCTTCTGTTCCCGGATGCCTGCAGGCACATACCTCGCAGGACGAGGCTGCCATCCCGGTGGCCGTCTCCATCCCCCCATTGAAAGAGATTGCAGAGGCAGTCGGAGGTGAGCGGATCTCTGTTGCGGTTGTTGTCCCGCCGGGATCAGAACCCCATACCTATGAACCGACACCGGCCCGGATCAGCAGGATATCCGGATCAGCATTGTTCTTCAGGATTGGGCCGGGCCTCCTTCCGTTTGAGGATCAGCTTGCCGGGAGGCTTGAGCAGCTCAACCCGGAGATGGCCGTCATCGACCTCTCGTCCGGAATCGACCTGATAGATGCCGGGGGATGCTGCCACCACCATGCTGGCGGGGGGTATGACCCCCATACCTGGCTCTCTCCACGAAACGGGGCTGTCATGGCAGATACAATCGCTCATGCACTCATTGAAGCAGATCCAGGGAACGAGGAGCTCTACCTGAAGAACCTGGAAGCATATATCCGACAGGTAGACGAGGTCGACTCGTACCTGAACGCCTCTTTTGCCGAAACCAGGATCAATGGATTCATCGTCACCCATGATGCCTGGGGTTATTTTGCACGGGATTATGGGCTCGAACAGATCGCCATCCATGTGGGGGGCAGGGAACCGACTGCACGGGAGATCCAGTCTGTCATCAGGAGAGCAGAGAGAGATGGGATCGGTGTCATCTTTGTCGAGCCGCAGTTCTCACCAAAGGCAGCAGAAGTCATTGCGAGAGAGATTGATGGTACCGTGGTGGAGATCGATCCCCTTGCTGAAGCGTACCTCGAGAATTTCCAGACGGTGGCAGACGCTCTCACAGGAGCATTGGGATGAAAAAAGCGCTTCAGATTGAGAACCTCACCGTCCGCTTCGGCACCCATACGGTACTTGAGGATGTCAGCTGGAGCATCTGTGAACACGATTTTGCCGCTTTGATTGGCCCAAACGGCGGGGGGAAGACAACGCTGCTCCGTGCAGTGCTTGGGCTTCTGCCGGTTGCAGGTGGCAGCATCCGGATCTTTGGAATGGATGTTTTTGAGGGAAGACGCAGAATCGGGTATGTCCCCCAGTTCCATTCATTTGACTTCTCATTTCCCATGACGCTCCTTGAGATGGTGCTCCAGAGCAGGCTCCCCTTTCTACCAGGTATTTTCGGGCGGTACAGCAGGCAGGATTATGACGCAGGTGAGCAGGCGCTCCAAAGAGCAGGGCTCTGGGAGAAGAGAGATCACCCGATTCAAAGTCTCTCAGGGGGTGAACAGCAGCGTGCGATCATTGCCCGTGCACTGGCAGGAATGCCCCGCCTTCTCATCCTTGACGAGCCAACAGTCTATATTGATGCTCCGGCTGAAGAGCAGTTCTTCTCCCTGATTGAGGAGCTGCTTGAAGAGATGACCATACTCATCGTCACCCATGATATCGGGGCAATATCTGGGAAAGTAAACAGGATCGCCTGCTTAAACCGCCACCTGTATACGCATGGTGATGCGGTGATCACCGATGATATGCTCACCAGGGTCTATGGCTGTCCGGTTGACCTGATCGCCCATGGTGTGCCACACCGGGTGCTCAGGGAGCATGGGGGCGGCGATGATTGAGATTCTCGGATACGGGTTCTTCCAGAACGCCATCATCGCAGGGCTTCTTGCTGCTGTTGCCTGCGGTGTGGTCGGGAGCTTTGTTGTTGTCAGGCGGATGGTGGCAACAAGCGGAGGTATCGCCCATGCGGCATTCGGCGGTGTTGGTCTTGGCTATTTCATCGGGATTGATCCGCTGCTCGGTGCGGGTCTCTTCACCATCGGATGCGCTGTTCTGATGTGGTACCTGCATGACCGTGAGCTGCAGGAGACTGATACCATCACCGGTGCGATCTGGGCTGCCGGAATGGCAGTCGGTATCATCTTCGTCGCCCTTTCACCAGGATATGCGCCGGATCTCTTCAGCTACCTCTTCGGAAACATCCTCCTCGTCCCTGATAGTGACCTGATCCTGATGACAGTGCTTGTTGCGCTGATCCTCGCCCTGGTGTCAGTCCTCTTTGCAAGGCTTTCTGCTGTTGCATTTGATGCTGAGTATGCAGCCGTCCGTGGTCTCCCTGTCTCTGCACTCACGCTGATCCTCTTCCTCATGGTTGCGCTCAGCGTCGTCCTCCTCATCTCGGTGGTCGGGATCATCCTGGTTATCGCGCTGCTGACACTGCCTGCTGCAGGTGCCAGGCTCTATACCCGGAGACTCTCCACCATGATGGCAGCCGCTGTCTGTATCGGCATCCTGGCGGTGGGAGCGGGGATCGCCCTGTCGTATTATTTCGATCTCCCCTCAGGTGCAACCATTGTGCTTGCAGGCACTGCCATCTATGCGGCGCTGCTGGGTGGCCGGCACCTGCCTGCCCGGTAGAGTCTTTTTGGTTCTTCGCTGATTCTTATGGGTTTTACAAGGGGGCGAGTCATCATCTGGTTATCAGGTGTTTGCATCATCATTAGGATCTGTTCACTGAGGCGTTTTTCCCCAACCGCCCCGTCCCCGTCCTCACATGCTTCGCAAGAGAGGTTGTACTGGGCGGCCGCAGATGCTGGCGCGGGAGGGGCGGGAATACTTCGGGGGCTGCCAGAGCAGATAAACGCCCGATTCCTTTGGAATCGCCTTTCAGGTTGCTCTGATGAGCACGGATAGATCTGCTCTGTCATCCTGCTCCCTTCGCCTGACCCCGCCCCCCGATACCCGCGCCGCACCTGCTTCAAACTACCCACATAAAATAGCGAGGAGGCATCTTTTCAGACCGGCAGGGATTCCATCTCATCGAGAAACGGCATCAGCGTTGTGATATAGCGCCGGTTCTCTCCTTCTATGACTGCGTCGCCACAGGATATGACCTCAAGGATGAGAGGGAGTTCTTTGAGTTTTTCGCGGAATTCACGATCCTGTGTGGAGGCAAATGCAATAAACTTCTCAAGCCGGATAAAGGGGCGTTCATACTCGGAGACGTCCTTGAATGTTTCGATATCCTTCTCAATGGATGAAGACCTGGCCAGATCCTCTTCAAAGTAGAGGTATATCGAAATATCATATCGTCGCCCAAGCTCCTCCAGTTCGAGAATATCCACTTTCTCACCTGGTGCAACTGCAAAGGTGCTGCACTCGTCACTGCTCCCATCTGACATACCAGTAGTTTAGGTTTCTGGCTCTTAAGAGCGTCACGATCAGCAAAATTATATGTAGCCCTGCGCCATAAGGCGCCTAGGTGTTGGGATTGTCCGAAATGGATGAGGAAGGTACAAAAAAAGAGGAGAATTTTTTTCTTCTCATCTCCCTTCTCAGGGAGGGGACACTGAATTACCGGTGGCGGGCCGCGGAGGCTCTCGGGGACGAGGGGGATTCCCGGGCAGTCGGGCCGCTCATCGAGGCGCTCTCTGACCCCTATGAGGATGTCAGCTGGCTTGCGGCAAAATCGCTTGGCAAACTACAGGATCCGGAGGCTGTATTGCCCCTGATTGAGCTTCTGAAGAGCGAAGAAAAATGGAACAGGCTCGGTGCTGTTGAGGGGCTTGGGCTGATTGGGGATCCGCGGGCAGTTGAGCCGCTCATCGGGATTCTCAAAAACGATCCTGTCATGAAAGTCAGGAAGAAAGCGGCCTGGGCGCTTGGGCGGATCGGAGATCCGGCTGCACGAAAGGGGCTTTCTGAGATGGGGGATGTGGAAGATGAGGGTCTTCGAAAAG
Source organism: Methanocalculus natronophilus (assembly GCF_038751955.1). NCBI lineage: Archaea > Methanobacteriati > Methanobacteriota > Methanomicrobia > Methanomicrobiales > Methanocalculaceae > Methanocalculus > Methanocalculus natronophilus. The sequence goes on from NZ_JBCEXH010000005.1 coordinate 51,693, forward strand.
CCATAGCAGATGCACTGGCAGGGTTCTGAGCAGGGTTGGCGGAACCGAATGCCCGGCAGAGTCCGTTTTTTTCCCCATTTAGTTGAAATAAAGACACGAAAAGCAATTTTTGTGCATGAGAAAGCGCCTGTTTCGAAAAGGAATACTAATAATCCATAACCTCCATAAATAGATGGAATGAAGAAAGAGATCGGGAAAATAGTTGGACTGCTGGTTTTTCTCACAGTAGTCCTTGCACCGGTGGATCCGGCAGTTATTCCGATCGAGGCGCGATATGCACTTGCTGTCACCCTTCTCATGGCAATCTTCTGGGTTACAGAAGCAATACCTCTTGAAGTGACTGCGCTTTTGCCAATTATCCTCTTCCCGCTTCTTGGAGTTCTCTCAGTCAGGGAAGCAACCACACCGTATGCCGACCCGGTTATCTTCCTCTTCCTTGGTGGTTTTATCATCGCGATGTCGATGCAGCGATGGGGCCTTCACCGGAGGATTGCCCTTTCAATCATCAATATTGTCGGTACAAGTCCACGGCGTCTCATCCTCGGGTTCATGATTGCAACCGGTTTTCTCTCGATGTGGATCTCAAACACGGCAACTGCGATGATGATGATCCCAATTGCAATTGCGATCATTGCAACCGTGATGCCGTCGCTGAATACAAAACTCGACCAGATGACCGAGGAGCAGCATGATCTTGCCGGCTGCCTGATCATTGCGGTTGCCTATGCCGCCAATATCGGGGGAATCGCAACTATCATCGGTTCACCTCCAAACGGGATATTTATCGCCCAGATGAAGATCCTCTTCCCGGCAGCACCTGATATAGACTTCTTTACCTGGATGAAATTTGGCGTTCCCCTTGCCACTATCTTCATCCCGATTGTCTGGCTCTGGCTGATCAAGGTGCCCTACCGGCATCTCCCCATGAAACTCACCCAGGCAAAGGATGTTATTCAACGCGAGATGGAAGAGCTTGGGCCCATGAGCAGGGGAGAGAAATGGACGCTCTTTGTCTTTATTCTCACCGCACTCTGCTGGATTAATGCCTCAACAAAAGTGATTGGCGGCGTCACCATCCCCGGTCTTGATCAGATCTTTCCGGGGATCTCTGATACGGTGATTGCAATATTTGGTGCCACACTCCTCTTCTTCCTCCCGGTTGATCTGAAGAAGGGCATCTTCACCATGAACTGGGAGTGGGCTGTGAAGATCCCCTGGGGGATCCTGCTCCTCTTCGGCGGTGGTCTCTGCCTCTCGGCAGCGTTTATCCAGAGCGGTCTTGCGAAACTGATCGTCAATTCGTTCACGATGCTCCACGCCCTCCCGATTGTGCTGATCGTTTTGATCGTTGCACTCTCTGTTTCGCTCCTGACAGAGGTCTCGTCAAATACAGCGATTGCATCTGTGATGATGCCGATTATGGCAGTTACCGCACTGACGATGGGGCTCCATCCCTACCTGCTGATGATTACAGCAGCAGTCTGCGCATCACTTGCCTTTATGCTGCCTGTCGCAACACCGCCGAATGCTGTTGCGTTTGGAACAGGGTATATTGATATGAAGACGCTCATCCGCTCCGGCTGGGGTCTGAATCTTATGGGTGTTATCTTCTGGACATTCTTCCTCTTCACCGTGGTCATGTGGGCTCTTGGGTTCACACCGGAACTCCCGGCATGGGCTGTTGAGCCATAATCCACCCAATACCATTATCTGGGGAGGGGACAACTATCCCCTCATGTCCCGGATCTCTTTTATTGATGACGATGACCCCGGAGCCGGTGTTGAGGGGAGGAAGCCGAAGAAGGGGAAATTTACACGTGAACAGAGCGAGAGGGAGGAGGGGGGGAAACTCCGGAATTTTGGAGACCTGAAGTTCGACAAAAAGAAGAATGCAGATATCTTCGAGTCCGAACCCCGTTAGAGAAGAATAATATCAGCGCTCTTCTGAATGATGATCTCTTTCTCTCCATGAAATGTGGTTGTGATGCCATAGACAGCGATCTGATCTCCTATCCTGAACTCAGGGGGATCAATGCCCCGTGGTATGAAGAGTTTTGTGCCTGATACATCCACGATCCTGTGGCCACCGGTGCGGGTGTGCCTGATATCCAGAACCTCACCCTCAAAGGAGACAAATACACCATCTGAAAGCTCTGGATCATAGGGTGTTGAGAAGAAGTCCGGGCCGGTATGTGAGATTAGACCATGGAAGACCAGGATAACGAGGATTGAACCGGACAAAAGGAGTGCTGCTCTTCTTCCGGATGATATCGGCATCATAGAGAAGTAGTGACCGGATCGCTTATCAAGCGATAGGTTCTTATGTTAACAGCGTTAACATACTGGTATGCAAACCCAGGTGCTCCCACCCTCATCACTGAAGGTGCTTCACCTTCTTGAGCAGGGTGGCTCCATGACACATAAGGACATCGTACAGGAGAGCAGTCTGGCACCCAGAACAGTGCGCTACGCATTAAAGAGACTCAAAGAACAGGGTCTCATCATTGAGAAGTTCAACTTCAGGGATGCACGGCAGATCATCTACGAGTCCAAAAGTGACGAAGCCCAGATGGCAACCGCATGAAGAAGACCTGCTGCGATATCATGCTCTGTGACGAGCTGGCACGGAATTATCTACCCCGTATGAGAGCGGAGCTTGTGTACCGGCTCGTCAACGGCCAGGGTGTCCGGCAGAGCGAAGTATCGCGGAGGCTCGGCATATCACGCGCAGCCATATCCCAGTACCTGAGCAGGAAACGGGGATCTGGTGAGATTGAAGTCTCAGATGACATGGCTGCCATGCTTGACCGCTGGGCTTTTGCAGTTATGAACGAAGAGCAGGGCAATATCACAATCTGTGATATCTGCCAGTGCGCAAAGAAAGGAAAGAGATAAGTTTCCTATTTTTCTTTCATCCTTCTTCCGATCACAATTCCTGCAAAGAAAAGGATGACAGCAACCGCTATGGCGGGTTTCAGGAGATCATCTGTGGATATAACGTCCCCTGGGAGGGTATATTCATTGCTCCAGTCATCTTCAAAGACCCGCATATAGTATGCGGCTGCATCGGGGTGTTCGATGATGACTCCTGTTTCACGGTTGTTCATCGGAGAGTTCTCGTTCCAGTTGATACTGGATATGAGAACCGCCCGATCATCAACGATCACGCCCTTGGTATGGATGCGGGACGCCCCGCCACGATCGGGATCAAAGAGCCTTGCCTCAAGGGCGTGATCAGTCTCTGCTGCATGAGTATTGACAAGACCCACAATGTAGTCGTTTCCTCTCTCGCCCTGGAGATTGTACCATGTTGAATCAAGGATGATACGGACATCAACGCCCCTTCCGGCCGCCCCTGTTGCCGCATCCAGCCAGGGGTTTGGAGCGTTCCTGGTCCAGTTCCTGATATATGCCTGCTGGATGGCAAGTGAGTGCTCTGCTTCATTGACGAGTGCAGGGACAAGGTATGATGTATCTGGAGAGATGACAGGGGTAACTGTTGCCCCTTCGATCCGAAGAGGCGCAAACCGGGATTGCTGCGGCGTCACCCGGTATTCCGCAGGCTCGTGCCGGGTACTGGCCAGCGTGATCGGAAAGATGTCCCATCCTGTCGAATCTTCAGCAAAGACCATGCCGAAGTACTCTGCTACCCGGGTGTCGTGTATCCAGACACCCCATCCCCTGTTTCCCCTGACACCGGTATAGGGGATACCGCTCTCCTTGAGATTCTCACTGGTCAGAATGACAGATTCGGAATCGATGACGAGGTATTTTGCATGCATGAACCGGTAGCGGGTCGGTTCCCCGCTGCCCGGACTGCCCATCAGATCAACTGGGATGCCCGACTGGTTCAGCCGGGTCAGGAGATGGGTCTGATCAGGGCATACCCCGCCGACCGGGATTCCTTCAAGCAGGATATGCACCTCCACGCCCCGGTTGTGTGCATCCGCAAGCAGGTCGCCGATACCGGTATGGGTAAACTCGTAGACACTAACCTGGATGGAACGGTCGGCAGACCGGATAGCCTCCTCGAAGACCTCGTAGGACGAATCAGGGGAGACAAAGAGTGTGGCTGCAACATCTTCAACCCGGATCGGCTCAAAATCGGATTGGCCGATCATGAATGGGCGCGGGTTCCAGACACCATCGATATACCTGTGCACCTGCCCTCTCCGGGGGCGGAGATCCCGCGGCCAGTGAACCTCAAACATGAGCTCACCATGGTAATACAGTTCAATCTCATCAGCGGCATTTGCCAGGATGAACCTGCCGACGTGATCGAGACCTGGAACCGCAGGTGTAGAGTTTTCCCATTCAAAATCCGGGTATGTTCCATGTGTTATTTTGTAGGCTTCGGCCTGCCTGGCGATGATGAGATCCCCGTCTATCCATGTGCCGGGAGGGAAGCTGAGGGTCCCTTCACCATCGGTGATCGTCCAGCCGTCAAGGCTGCCCTGACCGGTGAGAATGATAAATTCATCAGGATCATAGGGGAGATAGGGATCCGGGCAGAAGGCTGTGACAGTGATCCCGCAGACTGCCTGGGGGATACAGAGAAGGAGAAGAATACCAAGAAGCAACCTGTGCATGTGGATATATGGATGTATGGCTTTTTTACATCCGCGGTTTCATCTTCTGTAGATGGAGGCAGTCGTTGTCAAGCTGGGTGGAAGTCTCATTGAATTTGTTCCCCGGCTCGTGGAGGTGATCAGGACTTCGGAGAGGAGGGTGCTTGTCGTTCCAGGAGGAGGCATCTTTGCAGACCGGATCCGTGAGTTACATCCCCCGCCTGATGCCGCACACTGGATGGCTATTGCTGCAATGGAGCAGTTTGCCCACTATATTGCTTCGTTTGGAATACCACCTGTTGAGGATCCACGCGGGATACAGAAGACGTCAGTGCTCCTGCCATACTGCCTGCTCCGGAAGAAGGATCCCCTGCCGCATTCCTGGGATATCACCTCTGATACGATCGCTGCCTGGGTTGCATGGTACCTGGATCTCCCGCTGCTGGTTCTGAAGTCTCAGGATGGGATCATGATTCAGGGAACCATGCTGAAGGAGATGACAGAGCCCCTCAGCACTGATACGGTTGATCCGGCATTCCCCGGGTTTGTTCTTGAGAGGGGGATCAGAGCGGCAATTATCAATGGAAGAGAGCCCGGGAGAGTCAGGCGTGCGCTGATTGGAGATCGGCTTTACGGAACACTGATCAACTGCAGGACAGAGGAATTATAACCGAGGTATGCCAATCTTATAAGGGAGTCCAAACTATGGCAATAGCAAAATGTACATCATGTAATGCCCCCCTTGCTGAACGGGGAGCGACCGAGTTCAAATGTCCTGAGTGCTCCGAGCTGATACGCCGGTGTGCCAGGTGCAGATTGCAGAGCATTCCGTATGTCTGCCAGACCTGTGGATTCCAGGGGCCGTGAAGATGGGAGCAGTAGCAGTTATTCTGAAAGTGATGCCAGAGTCTCCGGATGTGGATCTTGAGGCATTGAAGGCAGCGATCCGCGAGAAGATACCAGGCATCTCTGATATCAGGGATGAGCCTATCGGCTTTGGGCTTGTCGCACTCAAGGTTGCAACCGTCATCGAGGATGAAGAGGGCGCAACAGAAACTATCGAGGCAAAGTTCCTTGAGGTTCCCGGAATCGACCGTGCAGAGATTGTTGATCTCAGCCGGATGATCTAATTCTCTTTTTCTTTGTTCATCGTCTCAAGCGTCGAAAAGACATTCTTTGTAACAGTCCGGATCTGTTCTGTTGATGTACGGAATGCGTCAACTTCCTCATCTGAGAGCTTGATTGGAACCGGAAAAGCGCCGCCCCGCGTGAGACGTGCAGGCACACCGATACAGACACTGCCGATATCGTGAACCTCCTGTCTGATGAATGTCGAAACAGTCAGGATACGGTGTTCATCTTCAACAATAGTCCTGATGATTGTTGCTATCGCATCACCTGGCCCATAGACGGTTGAGCCTTTTGCCTTGATGATTAGGGATCCGCTCGTCTTGACCATCTCCATCATCTTCTCTTTGGGAAGAGACGAGAATGCAGGCAGGTTGCTTATCTGGATGCCACCGATCGTTGTTGCAGACCAGAGGGGCACCATCGTGTCGCCGTGTTCACCGATGATCCTGGTATGGACTTCTGAGACATGCACATTGAAGAATTCGGCAATACAGGATTTCAGCCTCATCGAGTCAAGGTGTGTGCCAAGCCCAAATACCCTGTGAGGCGGGAGATGTGAGTACCTGAGGGCAACTGCGGTCATGACGTCGACCGGGTTGGTAATAACAAAAAGAAGCGTATCTGATGCGGTTCTGCCGATTTTTTCAGCATACTCTGCGACAACCGCCGCGTTTTTAATGGCGAGATCGAGTCTGCTCTCGTCTGCCTTTCGTGCCACGCCTGAAGTCAGGATGATAATGTCAGATCCACGGAGATCCTTTTCATCACAGCTCCAGCTTATCCTGGTATTCGTGCCGCGCGCGGCAAATGAATCCCGCATATCGCGGGAGAGACCTTCCAGGTACTGCTGGTTCCCCTCACGGCCAAAGAGGCAGACCTCCTTGATCTGGGCTATCTGCGAAATGGCATGGGCAGCATACGATCCAACCTGCCCTGTCGCTCCGATGATCGTCACTTTCACCATAGAAATCAGCGTGTTTGGGAACGCGTCATCGGTTGTCCGTACATACCCCCGTTCCAGAGGCCATCCTTCTCCACCCCGCTACCCCGTGGGCGCCATACGTCCGCGGTGAGTCTGCTCCCTTCCGGGCCTGGACCGGTTCCCACGGCAACAGGCCTCACCTCCCTCCGGAGGATTGGTCCCTGTCCGCTGACCTCACAGGACGAGGCTTCTCAGTCGGATGAACCCCCTTCCCGGAGGCTGCCACGGCCTTCCTCAGACTTCGCCCCCCGCATGTCGACGGTTTCGGGTCACAGGTGACGTCTAACCACCCAGGCTAGTTCCCGTATTTATTCTGTTTTTTTATGGGATAAATACATCCCCATGGTTTTTTGCCTTCCAGTCCGAGATGACTGAATCAACCATCTCCCGCGAACCCTTGTCGAAGAGATCGATGACCGTTAACAGATCCGTATCCGGGAGGTGCGGCGAGAGGAGGCGGTAGTCTCCCTGGTAGACTTCTGCTGATACGGATCCCCTGGCAATCGCAACAAGGTGGGGATCCGTTCTCACCGGTGTCTCAGCCATCGCCTGGTAGCTCTCGAATATCTCCACATCATCAATGCCGAGATACGCATGATTTACCCTGAGATTAAAGGCGGTCCAGAAGGCAGCGGCATACCAGGCATCATTGAAGATCAGGCGCTGGACGCCGAGGCGTCCGGCGGCAATCCCAAGGGTACCGGGGCCAGAGCAGGCATCAACAAAGACCTTTGGATGGCGTTTGAAGATCTGGCGATCAACTGAGATGATCTTGGGGTTGATGGGCCGGGGAAATTCGATATGCATGGTTGATGCCTGTTTGTAGGTGACGATCGGGCCCACCTGGGTTGCGAAGATGTTTGCCCGGACATCACAGCCTGCAAGGAGGGTATGCGTCTGTGGAGTCTCCATTGTATCCGGATCGACAAGTCCGGGAGTGATGTGATTGTCGCGGACGACTCCACGGACTTCAGGAACAGAATCAACAATTCGCCTGGCAGTCTCTTCGGTGAACTGGTCGGTCAGGAGCACAAGAGAGCGGGGAGGCAGGTAGGGAGGTTCCTCAAGCACCATTCCCGGATGAATAAGAGGTATGCCAACATCTTTTAAGGATTCAGATCCAGCCAGGTCCCCTTCTTCCACCCCGATTTTGTAGATGGCTGCATAGACATCGTCAATGAACCGTTTCCCGCAGATGCAGGGATCTGGTATCTGGTAGTCGGGGGGTATGCTCTTCTTCTCAAGTGTTCTCCCCCTGCAGCGGGGGCAGGGAGCAAAGATCGTCTCCATGCCGTTAATAATCTCAAAGGCATCAGAGACGCAGTCATCACCACAGACCGGGCACTTCATATACCCCGGTTGGTGCATGCATTACTTAAGTATCAGTATCATGTCCGGATCGATAGTAAGGAGAGAAATTCGCATTTGGCGATTCAATACCCCATGAAGGCGAAAAAATGTGATTTTACACTGGGAGGAAGGCATAATGCGGATGTGAAAAACTACTGCTTCCTGTGCGCGCCCTCTACCGGACCCATCCATATAACTCCTTTTTTGAACACCTTCGTTTCAGAGAAAGAGGGTTTTAGATATGGGCCTGATGCGATTTGAACGCATGACCGCCCGGTTATGAGCCGGGCGCTCTAACCAGCTAAGCTACAGGCCCCTGAATGATTCACACAGCCAGTATGGCAGGAGGCGTCAGACCAGGACGACATCCCGCAGGTAGTGTCTGGCAATGTACCAGTACCTGTTGACCCATACCCTAAAAAAGATGTATGATGGAGGATTGTCCTGCCCCTCCATGGTATGGACTCAGCCCAAGATCCAGCCGAAGATGCCGCGTCTGTTTTTTTCCACCATCGCCCGTTCCAGAAGGCGATGCTGTTCCTCTTCCATGGCATCAAGCTGCTCAAGCAGGATAGACCGGGTGGCGGGATCTGCTGCCTGGATCGCGTTTCTCAGCTCCCGGACGTTTCCAAGGTTCTCGTCTGCATGCAGCCGTATTTGTTCTGCAGTCTTGTGATCGCCGCCGAAGAGTGCCGTCATGATCCCGGATCTTGCTTCAAGAGCAGCTTCATCTCGCCACTGGGAACTGACCGAGGCATTATATGATCGTGCGATCCCGGCAACCTCCGGTCCGATGCCGGTCATGTTTTCTGCTGCAAGGAGGGAGAAGACAGCGGTCCGCACCTGGTGTTCATGCCTGAAACGCTCCCGTGCAGGTGCGGGAAGGGTGCGAACCAGATCGTCTCCTGCCTCGTCATGGGATCGGATCGCCTCACGCAGGCGAACCGGATCTGCAGGAGGCTTTGGTGGCGTCTCTCTGGCATCTTCAGCAACCGCCTCACCTGGTGGATCGGGGGGTGAGCGTGCCTGATCCTGTGCAGGCCCTTTCTGGCCGGTTGCTTCCTCTGCTTTTGCCGATCCGCGGAGCGGCTCAGCAGCAGGGACTTTTCCTTCTGCTGCAAGCGCCGGGGCGGCCGTTGCGAGGAGGAGGAAGAGACAGAGGATGAGAGGGAGTGCTTTCATATGCCATATACTATGTTCAATGAGTTATATATATTTTTCCACATATTGAGAGACCTCAAATCCTGATCAGTACCTCCCCCATCTCCACCACTCATGACGCACACAGCACGGGAAACAGGTGAGAGTGTCAGACCAGTATCCAGAGCAGCAGGCAGATGCTGATCGGGATGACAAGGTTGTCATCAATTGGCGAATAGAGCTCGATTACTGCTGTTGCAGCCGCGGTGATGAGAGCAAGGAGCGGGGCGATGAGGAGAGCAAGGACTGCTGTTGTTGCAAGCATGCCTGCTAGTGTCCCCTCAAGCGTCTTCTTCTGATAAATCCGGTGTTTTCCATACTTCACTCCCACTATCGTCGAGATGGAGTCATGGATTCCGAGTGCAAGAACAGCAACTGCAGCAATCGTCATCGGGAAGAAGACGATACAGATCAGAATCCCGACAACAAACGCAAGCGCACCCTGTGCCGGGACGGTGCGCTTCCGTTCCAGCCATTTCATGATCGTGCCGAGCACCGGAGGCGAGTACCCGCGTGTAAAGATTTCAAGGAGGAGAAAGCCGATGAAGAGGATAAAGGTGAAGAAAACGATGGCATACTCGCGATCAAGGATAAGAATGAGGGCGGCAGCACCTACTCCGAAGAGGAGGTGGCTTGCCTGGCGGAGGAGCTCTTTCATTCCATGAGAGGTGGTGCCAGGTGCATTTATAAGCTTGGAAAAGATGCCTGGAAATGATGCACGACCAGAAACCGGGCTGGTGCCCGAAACTGCCGGATATGAATTTCAGATGCGTGCCCGATGACCAACTCAACCGGTTTGGAGAGGGTCAGTCGCGAAAAAAGAAGGTGGTATTTTTTCAGGCTGGTTACTCGGTCGTTCTGCCGTCGAAATGCTCATGGGCGGCATCGGCCACTGCTTTTGTTGCGTGGATGGTTCCGTCCTTGTGTTCCGGGGGGGCATAGAGGGTATAGAGCCGGAGATCACCAGCTGAGGAGGTGTTGATCACGTTATGCTCTGCACCTGCAGGGACGATGACCGCCGTTCCGTCTTTCACGGCATGTTCCACACCGTCAATGACGACTGTTCCTTCTCCCTCCTCGAAGCGGAAGAACTGGTCGATGTCATCATGGACTTCTGATCCGATCTCTTCGCCGGGCTTTAAGCTCATCAGCACGAGCTGGCTGTACTTTCCTGTATAGAGGACTCTGCGGAAATCGGTGTTCTTTACGGTCTCTGTCTCAATATCTGCTGCAAAACCTTTCTTCATGGGTAAAACCTCGCATATGGGTACGGCTGAAGTTGCTGAAGGCTCTGGAGTGAAGGTACTGATACGTCTCTGCCGTTCTACACAATAATTGGAGAGGCGACTATTTCTTCGTACGTATACCGGCATGAATGTTCCTGCCTGACACCCCGGTGCCGGGAAGGCAGGCCTCCTGTGCCGGGAAGGGAGTGCAATCACTTTCATGCTCCGGGGTACCGGGTATATGAACCAGGTCAAAGAGACATACGTTGTAATCCAGGCAATGGAGAAGAGACTCCTCCCACCTGGATTGGAACAGAAAAACAGGTGATATGATTTGAAGATCATACTTGAACCAGAGATCAGGGACATTGAAGAGAGAACTGTCGCAGCAGTCTCATTTGTCGGCAACTACATTGGAAATCCAGCCGTTTTTGAGCGGCTCTTCAACACGCTCTTTCACTTTGCAGGGCCGCGGCAGCTGATTCAGCCGGAGACGGTCTTTCTCTCTGCATACTATGATGATCCCGACACAACACCCCCTGAGGATCTGTTCGTCGATGTCTGCATGACCATTGGACCTGATGTGGTTATCGAAGCTGATCAGAATCAGGGAGAGGCAGAAGGAGAAGGAAAAAGAAAAGGAGAAGGAAAAGGAAAAGGAGAGTTCCTGCAGGGAGACCAGGACGATCTGCCCGGAGAGATACAGGGAGGAGTTCAGAAGAAGCAGCTTCCGGGGGGCAGGTTCCTCGTTATGCGTGTTGAGCTGAACGGGCCGGAGGAGTATGCTCCTGCATGGTACCAATTGGTGGAATCAGCAGCTGAACAGAACCTGGAGCTGGATCTCTCCCGGCCAGGCTATGAGATCTATCTCAACTCACCAAATGACCATCCGGAAAAGCACCATATCGTGGAGATCAGCCTCGGGCTGAAGTGAATGGGAAGTGACGGGGGGGCAGATGTATCCTCCCGTGGTGTATCCTCCCGTGGATAGGAAGACTGAAGGTAAGACCGTGTTCGTGTCAGCTACCGTATTGCTGTATGTGTTCCCGTGGCTGATACCAGCTGCACCCGGCCAAGGCCCCCCGGTGCACTTTTTTGCATGCAGACTGGCCTGTCTGGGAGACTATGAGTTGATATTATAAGCAAGATATTAGTTGGCATATAAATCAAATGGACACCTTTATCGTTCTCTGTACCAATTGGAGATCATGCCCCATCCGGGATCCGGCAATAATGAGATCCCGATCCTGTACGTGGATCCCAAACTTTTCAACACATAGGGCATAATCTCTTCACATAATGCTTTTTTCATCAAATCATGGCCGCATGACCAAAAGATCTATATAGTATTATTCCCTAATATTATGTCATGGAAGACTGGGCTAAAGAGTGGCTTGCAAAACAGCGCAAGATGGGAAAGAAGTGCCTTGAGATCAAGTATATCCAAGGGAAACCCTACGTCTATTACTCGACCAGTACATACAACAGGGAAACAAAGAAGACAAAGAAGATCTCGGAATATATCGGGCGACTTACTCAGGACAGAGGTCTTCTTGTCAAGGGTTCAACCCGCCCGTCTCAGGAGGCTGCTACCACGAATACATCCATTCCAAGACCGCGTTCTGCACATGAATATGGGAACGCAAAACTGATGGTTGACGAGGTTCAGGATCTTATTCCCATCGTCACTGAGGCATTCCCTGACCACTGGGAAGAGATTCTCGCCCTTGTCTTCACCCGTGTCTCCGGGTATCTGCCTTTGAAACGAGTCAAACCGGCATGGGAGAAACTGGATAATCTGCTGGATATCTCACCGAATTGTTCTCCCAAGAACCTTTCTCTCACACTCCGGGCTATCGGTGACGATATCATCGGACAGGATATGGTCTTCAAACATCTCTGCCAGGGAAACCGCCATCTCATCTATGATCTCTCGTTTATCTTCTCACTCTCAGATAATCTCTCTCTTGCCGAATGGGGACGCAACCACGAGGAGATTGCCCTGCCTCAGGTAAACCTGGCCCTGTTTTGCGGACTCGAAACTGGCCTCCCGGTGATGCTTCGAGCGATTCCCGGATCAGTGAAGGATGTCAAAACACTTCTCCCCTCAATGGATGAGTTGAAACTTGAGGATGCGATCCTCATCCTTGATCGGGGATTTGTCTCAGAGGAGGTGCTGCAAGGAATATTTGAGCGGAACTGCTCGGCGATCGTTCCACAACGACGAAATAGTACATATTTCGAGACGCGGATTCATTTGAAAGAGAAATTTTTGTACCATAAAAGATTGATTCGTGGCGGTAAAAGAGAGATTGGAGATAGGTTCCTTTATCTCTTTGAGGATAAGGACCTTGAGCTTGAAGAATGCAAAACACTCTTTAAAAACGTCAGGAAAGGGAATATTACCGAGATTGAAGCGAAGAAACAGGAGAAGCTGGCAGGACGCATTCTCTTTGTTTCGAATGTCGATAAAACGCCCGAGGAGATTTATGAACTCTACAAGACCCGTGATCTTGTTGAACGGTTCTTTGATACTCTGAAAAATGAAGTGCAGGCAGATGTGTTGTATCTTGGTGACCGGAGCGCAGTATGTGGGCACCTGTTTGTCGGGTTTCTCTGCCTGTATCTCTATTGCAAGCTTCAGGCAGTTATTAAGAGAGCCGGGTTGACATCCGAGTATGCTCCCAAAGATGTCCTACTGATCTTTTCTAAAGTGATGCGGATCTCCTATGATGGATTTGAACAGATCACTGAGGTGCCAAAGAAGGTTCGAGAGCTTGAGAAGAAGCTGAACCTCGATTTATTCCCTAAGTGAGAGCATAGTTTGGGGTGGATGATGACCCGGAGCTTCAGACAGCTCTGAAGGCTTTTCTTGAAAAGAGTGAGGAAGTACGGGTTGATACCGCAGGCTCGGCTGAAGCAGCGTTGCCGATGCTTGAGACGTGCAGGTATCATGCAGTCGTCTCAGACGATCTCTGTACCAGCAGTACCGGAATGGATGGGAGAGCCTTTGTCCAGGCACTCCGGGAGCGGGGCGACAGAACACCTGTTCTCTTCTTCTCAGAGAGAGGAGGAGAGGAGTTCATCATTTCAGCCTTTGAGAGCGGCGTGGATTTCACGCTCCTGAAAGGTGATAACCCGGAATCCCGGTTTGCCGAGCTTGAGAGGAAGATCAGGAAAGCTGTTGCTCTTCGCGGATGTGAAGACGGAGAGAGAAGAACAGAAGACGAGGAGAGGGTGAGAGCCGAGAAGTACCAGATACTGGTGGATCGGGCAAGCCAGATGCTCTTTGTACATGATCTCTCCGGGGCATTCCTCGATGTCAATGAAAAATCGGTTCAGAACACCGGATACAGCCGGGAGGAACTCCTCTCGATGACCGTGTGGGATATTGACCCGGATACAGAGGAACATGAGTTCACAGAATGGCTCTGGAAGGAATCCAAACCCTACGAGGAGATGATCTTTGAGACACGGCACCAGCGGAAGGATGGATCTGTCTACCCGGCAGAAGTGCATGCAACAAAGGTGATTCTTCATGGGGAACCCTGCATCATGGCCCTTGCAACCGATATAACAGACCGCAAAGAGGCTGAAGCAGAACTCAGGGAGAACGAAAAGACGTTCCGCGGCATCATCGAAAACTTCCAGGACATCTACTATAGAACAGATCTCGAGGGGAGAGTCCGTATGGTGAGCCCCTCAGCCGCCCGGATCCTCGGATATGACTCAATAGAAGAGATAGTCGGCGTTCCTGCCTCGGATTTCTGGGTAAACCCCGATGAGCGGGACGAATTTATGAAGAGGATTACTGAAGAGGGGAGGGTGCATGATTATGAGGTTTTGTTCAGAAAGCGCGATGGAACAACCCTCCCAGCTTCTGTCTCCAGCAGCTGCTACTTTGATGATTCCGGTGCTTTTGCCGGAATTGAAGGAGTTGTCAGGGACATTTCCCAGAGAAAACATGCAGATGAAGCACTCAGGCAGTCAGAGGCAGAAAAAAGTGCAATCTTCCATGCACTTCCGGTGATGCTCACATATTATGATACTGATATGAAGGTGCTCTATGCAAACCAGGTATCAGGAGATTCGGTCGGGCAGAGGCCGGAGGAGATGGTTGGGAGGCACTGTTATGAGATCTGGCAGAATCGATCTGAGCCCTGCCCGGACTGTCCGGTGATCCGGTCCATGACCACCGGGATGGTGGAAGAAGGAGAAGTTGTGGTGCCGGATGGCAGGATCTTTTTGATCAGGGGGTGCCCTGTGTATGATGAGGAGGGGGAGATCAGCGGACTCATTGAGTTTGGCATGGATATTACCGAGCGGAGACGTGCAGAGTTTGATCTTGCGGCTGCACAGATGCGGCTGAAGGAGGCGCACCAGCTTGCAAATATCGGTGTCTGGGACTGGGTGGAGGCAACAGACAGTATGACCTGGTCTGAAGAGTTATATTCAATCGCCGGACGGGATCCGGCTCTCCCGGCACTGAACTACCAGGAGCATGAGCCACTCTACACCCCTGCCAGCTGGGCTCTTCTGAAGCCTGCGATTCACCGGACACTTGAGGCCGGGGAGCCCTTCAGTCTTGAGCTTGAGATGGTGCGTCCGGATGGCAGCATACGAAACGTGCATGCGCTCGGGCGCAGGAGCCATGATTTCAATGGCAGCTGCATCGGGCTTCACGGTGCAGTACAGGATATCACCAGACGGAAAGAGACTGAGGAAGCATTACAGATGGCAAACAACAAGCTCCGGATCCTCGCTGGTATCACCCGCCACGATATCCAGAACAAGCTTATGACGCTCCAGGGATACCTCGAACTTACAAGTCAACAGGCTGAAGATCTTGGAAAATCCGGATACCTGGCTGAGATAGACAGGGCAGCACGAGAGATACAGCGGCAGATTGAGTTCACCCGGACCTATGAGGAGCTTGGGATGCGGCAGCCGGTATGGCAGGCAGTGAGGGATCTCATCAGCACAGTCTCCGATTCGGGGATGCCTGTCGAGGTAGACTGCGTCGGTTACCAGGTGCTTGCCGATCCGATGATCGAGATGGTTTTTGCAAACCTGATGGCAAATACCATCCGGCATGCAGAGGGGGCGAGCAGGGTGACCATTTGGTGCGAGGAGCGGGATGGGAGGCTTGCGATCCTATGGGAAGATGACGGGCCGGGGATCCCGGATGATCAGAAAGAGCGAATATTTGAGCGGGGCGTTGGCAGAAACACAGGCTTTGGCCTCTTCCTCTCGCGTGAGATCCTCTCGATCACCGGGATTGCAATTGCCGAGTGCGGAGCGTATGGGACGGGGGCGGGGTTTGAGATACTGGTGCCAAAAACGGGATGGAAGAGACATTCTGGCAATACCTGATTTCCCTGCACACCTGCCCAACTGAGAAAGAATTTTTCTACTTCAGTGTTCATCATACAATGGATGAAAAGCACCGGAACCGGGGAACTGCCTGTCTCCGTTCTCTATGTTGATGACGAGCCTGCACTCCTTGAGATAGGGAAACTCTTCCTTGAACAGGCAGGTGATATTACCGTTACAACAGCGGAGGGTGCAGAAGAAGCAATCCAGCTCATTAAAGGCCGCCATTTTGATGGAATCGTCTCTGATTACCAGATGCCTGGTATGGATGGGATCGCGTTTCTCAAACACCTGAGGGAATCCGGTAATACCATTCCTTTCATAATCTTCACCGGGAAAGGGCGTGAGGAGGTGGTGATCGAAGCCTTAAACAGCGGCGCGGACTTCTACCTCCAGAAAGGCGGCGATCCGAAGTCCCAGTTTGCCGAACTCACCAATATGATCCGCGCCGCCATCAGCCATAAGATGGCTGAAAAACTCGCAAAAGAGACGGAGAAACGGCTCTACGATATCATCCAGTTCCTCCCTGACCCCACATTCGCAATCGATTCTTCCGGAGTGGTAATCGCCTGGAACCATGCAATCGAGGAGATGACCGGCATTGCTGCACAGGATATGGTTGGAAAGGGCAATTACGAATATGCTGTTCCCGTTTACGGGGAACGCCGGCCGATCCTGATCGATCTCGTATCAATCGCTGATGATGAATTACTGCAATCAAAATACGCTTCCATCAGGAGGGAGGGGGATATCCTCATTGCCGAGATAGCAATGCCAGGACAGAGTGGGGGATACGCCATCTTCGCCGGAAAGGCATCCCCCCTCTATAATGAGGATGGAGAGGTCGTCGGGGCAATCGAGACATTACGCGATATTACAGAACAGAGGCGCTCTGAAGAGGCACTCCAGGAGAGCGAGGAGCGGTACCGTCTCACACTGGATGCAGCCAATGACGGAATCTGGGACTGGGATATTACAAGTGGCAGCGCCTTCTTCAGTGACCGCTGGTATACGATGCTTGGGTACAAACCAGGCGAGATGCCGGGATCATATGCAACATGGAGATCGCTTGTTCACCCAGACGATCTGAAGCGGGCTGAAGATTTTATCCAGAACCATATCAGGGAGGAAAAAGGAAGTTTCCAGCTTGAGTTCCGGATGCTGACAAAAGATGGCGGCTGGAGATGGATCCTTGCCCGCGGCAGGATCGTCAGCCGCGATGCAGAGGGAAAGCCTCTCCGGCTCCTTGGAACCCATACCGATATCACCGGGCGGAAGGAGACTGAGAAAGCATTAGAGGAGAGCGAGCGGCTGTACCGGCTGATCACCGAGAATATGACCGAGACGATAACGATCATGGATCTCTCGTTCCGGTTCAGGTACGTCAGCCCGTCAATTGAAGCCCTGCGGGGATATACAGTTCTGGAAGCTCTCTCTCAGTCTCTGGAAGATATTCTGGCACCAGATTCCCTGGCGATTGCCCACCAGACATTCCATGAGGCAATGGCTCGTGAGGCTGCCGGAGAACCTGTTGGGGTTATGAGCCTCGATCTTGAAACCTACCACAGGGATGGAAGAACGATCTGGGTGAATAATACCATGACCGTCCTTCGTGACAGCGATGGGGTTGCCACAGCAATCCTCATCGTCGGCAGGGATGTGACCGAAAGGAAGAGAGCTGAACTTGATGCTGACAGGAACAACCGCCTCATTGAAGCGATGCTGGACGGCATCCCTGATATCGTCGGCGTCCAGCTGCCGGATCATACGATCCTCAGGTACAATAAGGCAGGCTATGAGATACTTGGCCTGACACCAGGGGAGGTTGAAGGGAGGAGATGTTTTGAGATCATCGGCCGGACAAGCCCCTGCGAGGACTGTGCCACAACGCAGGCAGTCAGATCAAAGAAGCTGGAGACCGTCGAGAGATACATCCCAGAATTTGGAAAGTATCTGGAATGCACGAGCAACCCGGTTCTTGATGAGAACGGCGAGGTCGAGCAGGTAATCGAGATCCTCCATGATATAACCGGGTGGAAAGAGTCCGAAGAGGAGCTTCTCAGAAGCGAGGAGCGGTTCAAAACCATCTTTATGGAATCCCCGGTATCTATTATTATCCATGATCGTGACTCTGGCGGGATCATTGACGCGAATACAAAAGCATGTTCCAGTTATGGCATCTCTTCAGTTGAAGAGCTGAAAGCACATGATTTCTGGATGGAACCGCCGTATTCCTTCAATGAGGCCTATGCCTTGCTGCAGAAGGCAGCAGCAGAAGGGCCGCAGGAGTTTGAGTGGCAGAGCCGCTCTGTGACAGGGGAGCGGTTCTGGGAACAGGTCCGGCTGATCACTGTGGTCATCGGTGGCGTGGAACGAATCCTGGCGATAGCTGTTGATATCACAGAGCAGAAGCGTGCGGAGGAAGCACTGCTTGCCACTGAAAGGCGCTTCAGAACCCTTTTTGAGAACATGACTGCCGGTTTTGTCCTCTTTGAGGTTATCGGGGATGAAACAAACAGTCCTGTGGATCTTCGCATTCTCGAAGCAAATAAAGGTTTTGCTACCATTGCCGGATTAAAGACAGAGGATATCATAGGCAAATCATTAACAGAAGTATTACCCGGAATAGAGCATGACCGGGCAGATTGGATCAAAAGGTATGGAAACGTTGCGCAGACCGGGGTGCCGCTACGGTTTGAGCAGGGATCAGAGCTCCTTGGTATCGAGTTTGATATCGCTGCCTACCAGGTCGAGCCAGGCCAGTGTGCTGTAACATTTTCAGACATCACCAAACGGAAGAGACAGGAAGAGGAACTGGAAGGCTTTTTCACAGTTAATCTGGATTTGTTGTGCATCGCCGACCTGGATGGAAACTTCATAAAGACCAATGAGGCATGGAGTACTATTCTTGGGTATTCAACCAGGGAACTTAATACAAGGAAGTTCCTTGATTTTGTGCATCCAGAGGATATGCAGGCCACTCTCGATGCCATTGCCGATCTCAAACGGGGTGAGGAGGTCCTGAACTTCACCAACCGCTATCTCTGTAAAGACGGTTCATACCGGCATATCGAGTGGCGGTCACATCCCAAAGGCAACCTGATTTACGCGGCTGCACGGGATATCACCGAGCGGGTAGCCGCTGAGGAAGCACTCCAGGAAGCAAACAAAAAACTCAGCCTGCTCAGCTCCATCACCCGTCATGATATTCTGAATAATATCATGATACTGAAGGGATATATTGAGCTTGGCAGCGATATGAGCAGCAATCCGAAACTCACCGGATATCTCAATGAGATGGAGAAGGCAACATCTTCCATACAGAAACAGATAGAATTTACACGATTATACGAGGAGATTGGTGTCACGGTGCCTGCCTGGCAGACCATAGATGATCTCATCGGATTGATTGATACACCACACATTCCCATCCAGCACTGTTGTCACGGTATCGCTGTCTTTGCTGATCCGATGATCGAGAAGGTCTTTTTCAACCTGATGACAAATACCATCCGGCATGCAGAGGGGGCAAGCCGGGTAACCATTTGCTGCGAGGAGCAGGATGGGAGGCTTGCGATCCTATGGGAAGATGACGGGCCGGGGATCCCGGATGATCAGAAAGAGCGAATATTTGAGCGGGGCGTTGGCAAAAACACAGGCTTTGGCCTCTTCCTCTCGCGTGAGATCCTCTCGATCACCGGGATTGCAATTACCGAGTGCGGAGCGTATGGGACTGGGGCGAGGTTTGAGATGGTAGTGCCAAAAACGGGATGGAAAAGAGAGCAGGGAGACTCCAAATTGGGATCATGAAAGACAGGGGAGGAGGAATAAACCCTGGATATGGGCGAAAAGGAGATCAGTTGGGAACAACGAAGTTCTCAGGGTTGTTTACACAGTCGCCAGAGAGCCTTCTTACCCCGAATCAGAAGCCCTGGTATTAGTTATATCCGTTATATCCGTTATATCCTCGACTGAAGAGAGTATGCAGGGTCTGTTCTCTATTGTGATGAAATTTGAAGAGATACGGCAGATACCTATCTCGCCTGACTTTTTTCGGAAGCGCAGTTCCATGCCCCTGACAACCCGTTCTTCCCTGAGTTTTGAATAGAAAGCATCCCATTTTTCATCGGCAACAAGAAGACCAGGTTCTTCAACAGTCTTTCCGATCACCTCATCCCGGGAGTAGCCAAAGCTCTCCTCAAACATATCATTGACATCCACAAACACCCCGTCTTCAAGGGAGACGAGTATCAGGGAGACCGGGGTGTGCTTAAAAATTGCCCTCAGCCTCTTCTCGGATTCTTTTATAGCAGTTTCAGCTTCAATCTGCCCGGTTATATCCCTGATAGATAAGAGGACTGCGGGTCTCGTACCAAATTCAATTTCATTCCCGATACATTCAACGACCAACTCATTTCCCCTGAGTGTCTTAATCCGGTACTGGAGATAATATGGTTCATTCTCATTCCGGACCCCGGCAAGAGCTGAAACGGCTCTCTCCCGCTCTGCTGGGGGGATGATGAAATCAAGTGCATTGATGTTGTCGTTTGTGTCTATACCAGGATCGCTCTCAATTATCGCTGATGCCCTGGGGTTTGCAAAGAGGATCCGTCCATTATAGTCCACGATGATGATCCCTTCGTATGATTGTTCAACCAGGGTCCTGAATATCTCTGTGCTCCTCCAGAGTGCTGCCTCTGCCTGTTTCCTCTGAATGGCGTATTCGATCTTTCTGCTGAGTTCTGCAAACAGGGCTGCCGGGCTTCCACCTTTCTGGATATAGAAGTCTGCGCCGCTGTTTAAGGCATCGATCACCACCTCCTCCCTTCCCCTTCCGGTTAAGATGATGAAGGGAGTCTGGCTGTCCATCTCACGGAGATACTGGAGAAGCGAGATCCCATCCATACGCGACATCTGGTAATCGGAGACTATCGCATCAAAATGCTGTTCCCTGAGGAGAAAAAGAGCGTCCTCTGCATTATCCACAACAGTTACAGAAAAAACTCCGGATTTTTCCAGAAAATACTTTCCCACATCCAGAAGCGTAGGTTCATCATCCACGAGGAGAAGGCGGAAAACCGGGTTCCCGGTTGGCGGCATATATATGTGATTGGGCTAAAAGACAATAATTTTTCCGATGAGGTTTATATGAGAGAGAGAGAGAGAGAGAGAGGCAGGAACATTCGGCTCTCATTACTCCAGACATTCCTGTTTTTAGAGAGCTCGTCTGTAGTTCTTCAGCCGACCACTTCACCCGCAAACACCAATATCCAAAGATAATACCATATTTACCACGATTTTACCCAAAACCCACCAGAAACGCCGTTATGGGAATGACCTCAATCTTCAATCCATCCACCATCATGGTCTTCTGCTGGTGTTCTGTGATGATCGTTCCCCCCGGTAGGCCGAACTTTTTGCAGGCCATGATGAGACCGGCAACCTCCCGCTCCATATTCTGATCATGCAGCTCATAGCAGACCTGATAGAGAGCGGTGATCCGGCCCTTCTCCTGTATGATAAAATCACATTCATACCCGCCCTGACCCCCTTCATTGAGATAGAAGAGCCCTGTTCCCTGCCCCCGGCGGACGAACTCGTTGAAGATGATGTTCTCATATAGCCGGCCGATATTGTCGGAGAAGAGGAACGAGACGGCATTGACAAATCCGGTGTCGATACAATAGTATTTCAGATCACTTCTCAGCTGCTTCTTCAGGGAGTAATCATAGTTCCGGAGCTCTGCTATCATATATGTTGCTTTGAGGTAATCGAGATACCCGGATACGGTGGTGTAGTTGTACGAAAGCGCCTTACTGATACTGTGGACGCTGTTCTGTTTCGTATCATTTGTCAGGAGATATTCGACCATTTTCTTCAGCATACCATAGTTTCTCAGGTTATATCGTGCCAGGATATCATGCAGCAGGATCGTGTTGAAGTATGAGAGGATCTCTTCCTTCTTCAGATCCCAGTCAGCAAGTACGACCTTCGGAAACCCCCAACAATAATTATATCTATAATGATTACAATAATAATCATTATGAGATTCTATGGCAGGAGAGACGAGCTCAGGCTGATGGAGCACCTCTATGCACAGAGCCCTTCATTCCTCGTCGTCACCGGCAGGCGGCGGGTTGGAAAGACTGAGCTGATCCTTGAGTTCTGTAAAGAGAAGCCTGCCATCTACTTCTATGTTGATGCAAACAAGAGCATCGGAAGCCTGCTGGAAGAATTCTCCCGGCTGATGAGAGAGACCCTGAATCTCCCAGGCTATGTCAGGCTGGAAACACCGGAAGCCTTCCTTGAATTCCTCTTCTCGTACAGGGAGCCGCTTGTTGTCGTCTTCGATGAGTTCCAGCGGTTCCAGAAGATTGATCCCTCCTTCATCTCACAGCTCCAGCGGTATTGGGACACCTCACGGCGTAACTCCAGCCTCTTCATCATTGTATCGGGATCATCTGTTGGCATGATCCGTGAGATCTTCCTCTCAGGCGGCGCCCCCCTCTTCAAGAGGGCAGACACCATCCTCACCCTGAAGCCATTCGGTCCGGAGGAGTGCCTCGCTATCCTCGGCGATATCGGGGTGTTGGAACCAGATGATCGCCTCGATCTCTACCTCCTCTTCGGTGGAGCGATCTACTACTATACATATCTTGAGAAGTTCGGATGTACGGATATGGAGAGTGCACTCAGCCGCCTGCTCCTCAATGACTTTGCTCCGCTTGCATACGAGATGAGAGATATCGTTGTTGAGGTGTTTGGCCGCGAACATGCAACCTATTATGAGATACTCGCTGCAATCGCCTCAGGGAAACAGTCGCAGAAAGAGATAGCAGATGCAATCCATATTGCCCCGACATCGCTTCCCACATATCTCCGGGATCTTATCGATCTCCTCGGGATCATCGAGTACCGCACACCCGTCACCGAGAGGGGCAGGCGCTCGAAGATGGGCAGGTACATCTTCTCAGACAACTTCTTCCGGTTCTATGCCCGATACATTTACCGAAACAGAAGCCTCTACCAGTCCGGCCGCTACGGAAAGCTGCTGAACCTGATCCAGGATGAGTGGAAGGGCTTCTCGGGGTTTGCATTTGAAGAGATGGTGAGAACCCTTCTCAGGGAAAGCCTCATCCCGGAATATGATGCAGTCGGCTCATGGTGGAACCGCCGGGGAGACGAGATCGATCTCCTCGCCTTATCCGGGGGAGCAGATCTTGTGGTGGAGATCAAGAACACAACACTCACCCGCTCCGAGGCATATTCCCTTCTCACCTCTTTACAAGCCAAACTTCCCGCCGTGCAGGGGCTCTCCGAGCAGGTAACGCTCGGCATCGCTGCCCGTGAGATTGAGGATAGAGAAGAGTTAAGGGAAGAGGGTTTTTACTGTATGGAGATTGAGGAGATGCTTGGGCAGAACACTATGAAGAAGGCAAAAGAGACGTGAACCCTTTCCTACTTTGTCCCGCCCACCTCAAGGTGGCCTCATCCGTTTCAGAAAGGTCTTACTCACTATTCAGATGATTGGCTTGATGAAAATAAAAACTATTCCAAAAACGATGCGAGTGGCAGGAGTCGAACCTGCGAACCCCTACGGGAATCGATCTTGAGTCGATCACCTTTGGCCTCTCGGTAACACTCGCTCCTGAAGGAAGTATATTCGCACTCAAATGCAAAAAAACATTCCTTGACCTACATAAAATCCGCAAGACCCAGCTGAAGCTTCTCCTCCTCGCCAAACGTCGAGTTGATCGAGGCATCGATAACGGCGATCCGCTGTTTCGTATAATCTGAGACCCGGAACTGATCGCAGATCAACAGAGACGCCGCCAGGTACTTCTTCACCGACCCTTCAGTGACCGTCGCAATGATCTTGTTCCCGCACCGGCACTTCCCGGCAAGCGGCATCCTCCGGAACTTCTGGCCGCACCGGGGACAGCGGAACCCCTGTTTTGAGAAGGCATTGAGGTTTCCGATCATATCCCGGATGAAATGCGTCGTCAGCACCCGCTCAGCCAGATCATCCTCATCAACAGCCCGGATCATCTTTGCAAGATCAAGCTCCGCATTCAGCTTATCCACCATCGACCCAAGCCGCGTATACATCGTCGTCTGAGGCCCCGCCGAGATATTGCTGGTATCATGTGTAAACGAGAACCCCTCGTACTGGGCCGGAGTTCCAAGCCGCTTCTCCACGTAATCCACAACCCCTTCAAGATCCTTTGGAGGCGTATAGGTCAGGCAGGCCTCGTACACGGAAAGCGGATACCTGCCCATCACATCCAGATTCAATGTCTCCTTATCCACCTCTTTTGGATCAATCCTGCTCGTTAAGACAAGCGGCGCATCCATCGTACCACCACGGGTTTCCGGGAGAAACGATCGCGAGAAGTTGATGAAACCATCCAGAAGCAGCATCACGCAGTCCTCATCCCCATCGCACTGGCCGCAGAAGATCCCGTTCGCATGGAGCGTATGATCCTCTGCAACCGTAAGACAGTAGACACGGTCTTCCAGGCAGGGAGCAGGTTCCGCAGACCTGATCCGATCCGAG
This sequence comes from Methanocalculus natronophilus, assembly GCF_038751955.1. NCBI lineage: Archaea > Methanobacteriati > Methanobacteriota > Methanomicrobia > Methanomicrobiales > Methanocalculaceae > Methanocalculus > Methanocalculus natronophilus. The sequence goes on from NZ_JBCEXH010000005.1 coordinate 76,080, forward strand.
ATCACCATCCCCCCCTCCAGTACCGGGACACAATCACCCGGCTTCACCTCAACTGCCCTGATCTTTTTGAGATACGCACAATCCCAGACCAGCATCGCATGATCCGGTGTCACCGCAAGTTTCTTTCCCCGCTCAGTCTCGAAGATGATGAGATGATCAGGGGAGCGGTGGACCGAGACTGACGTAATCGTACGCATCTTCGGTGTTCCGTTCGTATCAATAGCAACAACCATATGGGGGGATGCGGGATCAGAATAAAATGTCCCGAGCCGGTCCGTTCCGGGTTGTGAGATATCGAAATTCTCAAGCACAAATTCCCGGATCGGCATATCCCGCCATCCTTTATCTCCATAGACCCCGATTACCGTATCGCCGTCGAAACAGTTCCGCCGTTTCGCCGCATGGAAGAAAGGATGCGCATACCCGACAAGCGCCTCAGAAAACCCGATCAGGCGGGCGAGCACGCCTGCACTCGTATGCGGTGCAAGACCAACCAGCAGCTGGCCGACGAGATCCTCGGGCTTTTCCGCACGATAGAACCGGGGAAGCCCATACAGCTTCTCCAGGAGATCATCCACAAACCCGGCAACCCTGACCAGGTACTCGCCGCAGTCCCTGGATACCAGGATATCCTGCGGCTTCAGTTCACAGACCTGTTCCCCACCCGTGAGCGGTTCGCCATGGATATCCTGCAGGTAACCAAGGCTTTGAAGCATATCCGGCGACACACCGATCTCATCGGCCCGGAAATGTGTCAGTGGAAGATCAATCATATCATACCTGACAGTCCCGTCCTTGAATACAAAGAGATCGCGGACTGCCCGGAGCGCCCCTTTCTCGATCGGCTCAACCGCACGCTCCCTTGAGATCAGCCCCTTCACGCCTTTCAGGAGCTTGAGATCACCAGGCTTCATGCCAAGTGTTGCAAGCGCATCATCATACTCCTTCCTGATATTCACCTCAAACTCACGGGAACAGGAAGACTGGGTCCCGCACCGGGGACATCGTGCCTCCTCCATCTCTTTGCCGCACGCAACACACCGGAAGACAGGGTCGGTATGGCTGCCGCAGCCGCAACGGTTCCAGAACACAAGATCTCCACAGGACCTGCACCGGCGTTCACCGGCCTCAACCCGGATCTGCCCCTCTGTCTCGATAGCCATCAGGATATCCCCGTTCTCCACCGTCTCCTGCCTGCGTTTTGCTCCCGCTCCCTGGAACGAGCGGCGTGCACCTCCGTCATCTCCGATAGGGAACAGGGCATGGGGTGCGGTCTTCATCTTCCGTGGAGCAGATTTTCCGGGCCTGCCCATCCGGGCACCTATCCGGGTGCCTGCCTTTGAACGGATCCGAAACCCGCTGAGATGGCATGCGGCATCAAGGCCTGATCCAGACTCCTTCAGGCTCTCCCATCCGGGGCGCTTCGCCAGGTCAAATGAGAGGCCGAGGCAGGCAAGCAGGGCATAGCAGCTGGATACCACAATATCATCACCCTGCACCCGGTGCGGAATAAGAATCTCTTCAAGAAGCGCCTTGATCTCCTGGCCATGGCGGATCAGCAGTACCCCCTCTTCCATTCTCCCCTCGGAACAGATGAGATCGGCAAGCCGGCAGAAATCCCGGAGTGATAAATCCTCAAAATACCAGGTATAGTCGGGGTGGAGAGGGGCACCATGCATCGCAAAACTGATCGCCTCCATCTCATTCTCCGGGTGCCGCACACCCCCCTCCTGAAGCCACCATTCCTCACAATATGATGGCGGCACAAGCGGATGGTTGTTCTCCAGGAACTCCCCGTATCCGATCAGGATCTCGCCGACATCCAGGATCATCTCAATAGAGGAGCCAAGACGGATCGCATTATCCAGATCATCTATCCTGAGAACCTCACCTGTATCCAGCCGGACAGTCGGCCCTTCAACAGAGTCCACCGGCACAACACCGGCGGCTTTTCCCGGCCGCTCCACTTTCATCTGGGTACCAGGTGCCAGATACTCGCCCAGGATATGCATGGTTGCTGGATTGAGGCCTGCTGCAGCAAACCCGGAATTTCTGGCCCGTCCGAGCCGGAGACGAAAACCCCCTTTTCGCATCGGGTAGGCAAAGACCGGGCGGCCGGCGATGGCATCCTTGAGGTACTTGTCTTTTGGAAGGATCCCATGCTCCTCCTCGTCACCGGCAGATGAATCCCCCTGGACCAGCCCATCAAGCCAGTCCCAGCCTTCGATCTTCATCTTCTTCACATTTTTCTGGACCTTTGGGGCTTTCAGTGCCAGGCCTTCTGCGATAACAAGTGCCATCCCGCCCCGGACGGCATTCGTCTCCACCCGGTCGAGATTCCGGTATCCCGAAACCTCCTCCTTCTCGGTCGGCTCGCCATCAATGCAGACCGGGCAGTTCCCGATGATCAGCCGGAGCTCCTGGTCGCTTGGAGCATACTGGAGGCTGAGAATATTGTTATACTGCCTGATCTCCTCAATATACCTTTCGATCTCTTCGTTGCGCGGGATATAGCGGTTAATACCAAGCGCCTGCCTGACATAGTCCCCGACCAGCACAGAGAGCGCCTGTGCAGTGCCGCCTGCCGATCGGATCGGGCCGGCATAGTAGATCCTGAGATATTCCGACCCGTCGTCATTCTTTCCGAACCCGACTTTTGCGATCCCCTCAGTCGGGGCAGAGACCACACCTTCTGTCAGGAGCGCCATCGAACAGCGGATCGCGTGATCCACCACCTCTTCCCTGGTCGTCTCCCCGAATTTCCGTGCAACAAAATCATCCCCGATACGAAGGGCTGCCTCCTCACGGGACATCTCCGCTTCAAGTTCCCTGATTCTGGCGGCAACACCCGGCAGATCAAGGAGCGCCTCGACACGGTCAGCAAGATCGTTTGCGATTGGGATCTCGGGTACCGTCTCTGGATCAAACCCAAGCAACCGGGCCTGCCTTGCTATCGAGAGCGCTTCCTCAAGCTGTGCATTGATGGAGGCGAGGTAGCCTTCCATGGCAGGGGACATCGCAGGAAGACTCATAGGTATTGCTTACCTCGTCTCATCGGGAAAGAGTGAATGGATTCCCTCTTCACCCATCCGGAAGAGCACCAGTTCCGCACAGGTCCTGAGGAAGGGATCTTCCCCTTCGGTTGCCTCTTTCAGGGCAGGGATAGCAGAATCCCCAATTCTGCAGAGCGCAAGGGCAGCTGCTCCCCGGACATGGACATCATCATCTGAGAGTGCCGGGATGAGAAATGGAATGACCGCCTCACCCATTGCCGCGAGTGCTGCGGTAAGATACTGGCGGATTTCAGGATCATCAGACTCCCGGATAGCATCGATTGCGGGTTGTGCCGCACCAGTACCCATCCGTGCAAGAGCACGGGCAAGATACCACCGGGTTGTTGCATTCGCTTCGCTCAGGGCAGCCATAATCTCCGGAAGGGCTGCCGGCCCGCGGGCGGCAAGCGCCTCTTCAGCTGATCTCCTTGCCTCAAGATCAGGCTCAGTCACCACCCGTATCAGTGTGCGGATCTCTTCTTCACCAGTCATATGTCTCTCCCGGTTTTGATTTTCCAATCCCTGCATCGGGCTTCTCCGCCTCCTGGAGGGGCACCTCCTTCAAGGGGGGCGGACCCTTAATGGTTTTCATATCAGTCTTTAAGATATTATTGAACCAGAGCTCTCTCTGCGGGAAGGGTACGATGATATCATTCTTCTCAAGCTCAACCTTCAGTTTCCAGAGGAGTTCTGTCCGTAAGCCCCACCAGTAGAGTGATGGAGACCATATCCTGACGACAATATTGACACTTGAATCATCAAGCTTATCCACATAGACAGCCGGTCCCGGGCTCTTCAATGCATACGGCTCTTTTTCGATCATATCCTTGATAACCCTGATCGCCTTGTCTGCATCATCCTGGTACCGGATCCCGATAGTATACTCAAACCGGCGTGCCGGGTGGATCACCAGGTTGGTGATGTCACTTGTGAAGAGTTTCGCATTTGGCATCCGGATATAGGTGCCGTCAAATGCCCTGACGATCGTCGACATAAGCTGGATCTTCTGTACAGTTGCCCAGGTTGAACCGATGATAACGGTATCTCCGATCTTGATCGGCCGCTCGAACATCAAAAAGATCCCCGAAACAAAGTTCGCGACGATATTCTGGGTGGCAAACGCAATTGCGACTGCACCGATACCTCCCGCAACCCAGAGACCGGTCAGATCAAAGTGGAGGTGTGGCAGGATGCTCAGGATCACCACCAGGTAGATCAGGTACGTGACGATGGTGGTCATCAGATCGAGATCTGACGCCGGAACCTTATCCCCAAGCGACCTCTTCAGCCATATTTTGACGAATTGGGCGATCGTAATACCGGCAATGAGAATGATAGCGATCCAGAGGATATCAAGCGTTGTGATCTCCCCGATCAGGGGTCGTGTCAGCAGATCCAATACACTTCCGTCAGCTGGACCGGGAAGTTCTTCTTCGCCATTCATCTAGACCAGCCCCTCCAGCATTTCATAGTAGTTTGGTTTCTCAACACCCGCAACCGTCCGGGTGTAGTAGAGTTCAATTGACTTCTGCATTCCATCCCGTAACGGTTTATTCTCAAATGCGGTGTAGGCAACATTCTGCTTTATAATCTTCATCCCCGCACTCATCGAGACGAGGTCGGTATCATAATAGATCTTCATCCCATAGTTCTCAAAGACCACGCGGGAGACCTCAACCCATCCCTTCATGGTGTTCATCAGATCCAGCTCAACCACCCCGTAGAGACTCGGATCAGGGTTTGGGGATCTGAGGAAGAGCTCGCTGTAGTGGTACCTCGTAATCACACCGGAATCAGTTGGTCCATAGAGGGAGTACTTCGGCGTAACCCGTGAGAGGATATCGATGCACCGGTATGCATCATCCTTCATCACAAAGACTGCAATCTCTATTGGAAAGGTGAGGTAGACCCGGCGTGTCGCCCCAGGTTCGATCTCAATTGGCTCAAACCGGATCTCAAGATACCGGGTCACTTCATCGGGCAGGTTCAAAGGCTCAACCGGGTTGATGATCACTGTACCGGATTCCGATGCAATAACCCGTTCCACCTTTGATCCGCCCAGGTCCCGGGAATACCTGAGAAAATCATCATCCCGTGAAAAACAGAGAGAGAGATCATCTTTCTCAATGCAAAATTCATATCCATACCGCCCATACATCAGGTGAACCATGTACCCCGATACCAATAAATGTTATCTCACATGGGTCTGGTTCAGAGAATGAGAGAGAAAAACCACTCCATCATACGTCTTCATCATTCAATTCACCTGGAGGAGATGATATGGAACATTCGCCGATCCGATCAAGGAGTGGCGCAATCCTCTGGCGTGTCGGTTCATCTGCAGCATCAAAGAGGACGGCAAGCCGCTCGGCAACACCGGGATCGGCAAAGAGCCTCTGCAGGCGCTCAGGGGAGGCCGAATCAAGGATCTCAGCAAGAGCCGGTATGGCCGGAGATCCAATCTGGTGAAGTGCTGCTGCTGCTTCGGCCTTCACCCGGTCCACCGGGTCAAAGAGTGCAGCAGCAAGGCCTGGAACAGACTCCTCTGATCCGATTTCCCCAAGCGCGGATACCGCAGAGAAACGGACATGCGGATCATCTGAAGAGACCTGCCGGATCAGGTCAGGAACAATCCGATCACCAAACCGGGCAAGGGCAAATGCCGCCCGGCTCCGGACATAGGCATCGGGATCGGCAAAAAGCGAGAGGAGCGGTTCAACTGCCCGTGTATCACCGATCTCGCCAAGTGCAATCGCCACCTTCCAGCGGACATCCTCATCCGGATCAGTGAGCATCGTGATGAGCGGGCCAACAGCAGGCTTTCCAATCCGGGCAAGGGCTTCTGCTGCCTTCCACCTGAGACCGGAGTAGGCATCGCTCCTGAGGGATTCCACCAGCAGCTCAATGGCTTTTGGATCCCTGAGAAGGCCAAGTGCATCGATGGCAGCATACCTCTGATCCATCTCGCCGTGGGCAAGAACAGAGAGGAGGGATGTGACATCCCCCTGCTTTCGCATCTCCATAATATCCTCCTCCCGCACCATCATCGCCCGGACACGGTACATACCCTCCTGGAGGGTTTCTGAGACCGGGGTTCTGGCTGGCAGTGCTGTGAAGAGAAATGCCGAGAGGACAGCTGTTGCCAGAAACGATCCGGACCGGAGCAGGGCATCGGGTGAAGGCGTTCCCGTCAGGAGGATCTCAGCAGAGATATGGATAAAGGCGAGATAGAGGGCAACAATTGCCCCCGTATACCGGAAATAGTACGCAGCGAAGATGATAACCAGGTAATAGAGATGCGTATAGCCACTCACAATACCTGCTCCCGCATGAAGGATCAGTTCAGCTGCGGATGCAAGAAGAAGACCAAGGATAATGATCGTAACCTGCAGATTGTGGCCACCCTGCTGGTGCATACCTCCCCATATCAGCATCAGGGAATATATGACCATCGGAAACGCCAGGCCGGGAGCCTGCGGGCAGGACCAATCCACGAACCCTAAAAATCGCAGGTTACGCAGGATCTCTCTCTTCTGTTCATGCGCACAGGCAGACGGAACGCCAGCAGATTCCAAATCTGTTTCGGATTTTTTCTGGAAAGCCCGACATGTTGGGGCATCCATCATACCTCCCGAAGCACCAGAGTATAGAGTAAGCAATCCGGTTGCGGCCAAGAGGGGGGGTGTTCACCTGGGCAATGCAATGGCACCCCCCGGGCAATACCGGATTGCACCAGATAAAAAACATAATGGAGGTGAAGAGAAAAAGAAAAGAGATACGGGGTGCCAGGGAGACAGAGCAGACGGAGGCTTCTGTCACACCCTGCACACATTGTTCGATTGGAGTACCTCATCAGCCAGGGTACCTTAATACCTCATCCAATACCTGTCGGATATGACACAGAACCAGCAACACATTTCATTGATGCACCAGCCAGACAGGCACTCTCTCCGTTCTCCTTTTATGTATTCTTTTATTCCATCTCGGATACAGAAGCATAACCAAAACCTTTTCGGGAACTATTCTTATCTCCGGAAGACTGATATGATAGTAATCAATGGTACTATCAGCAGGTGGGATTTCAATTGATGCATCAGCACCGGGGAGCAGATTCAGATCATGGCAGGCAGAGAGGATGTTCTGTGAATAATCTCTCCAGAAAGGCAGAAGATTATCTAGAGGCAATCTACCGGGTTGCCAGCTCAAAAGGGTATGCACGAACAAAAGACGTGGCACTGGAACTTGGTGTCCGGCCTTCAACTGTTGTTGAGATGTTTCGGAAACTCCATTCATTTGGCCTGCTTGAGTACCGGAGATATGAAGGAGTCGTTCTCCGTCCTGAAGGTGAAAAGATCGGCAGAACCGTCCATCTCAGGCACGAGACACTCAAGGAATTTCTCCTCCTCCTCAGGGTTCCTGAACGGGTCGCCGAGGAGGATGCCTGTTTCATGGAACATGAACTCCATCCTGAGACGATCCAGCAGATCAGAACACTCCTTGACTGCCTTGCAGCAGAACCCGATGCAGCAGATGCGCTCAGGCGACACCTGACAGCAGCCCGCCTCAAAGAACTTTAAAGCAACCTTTTTCTCTCACCTGTTCCAATCAGCAGTTATCAGTCAGATGGATATCCAGATCATACTTGTCGGACTCGTACTTGCCGTCACAATTCTGCTCTTCATAAGTGACCGGGTGCGGATCGATCTCGTGGCGATATTCGCGGCACTCTCACTGGCATGGCTTGGCCTCATCAGCCCGATGGAAGCAATCTCAGGGTTTGCCTCAAATGCGGTCATGGCGATGGCTGCGGTGATGATCCTTGGATATGGGATCGAGCGTACCGGAATCACCGCAAAACTTGCCCGCTCGATTATCAGGTATGCGGGTTCGGGGGAGCGGCGGGTCAGCACAACTGTCGGGATGACGGTCGGGCTCTTATCCTCGGTGATGCAGAACATCGGATCTGCCGCACTCTTCCTGCCTGCAATGAGGAGGATCTGCAAACAGACCAGGATACCCGTCTCCCGGCTGATGATGCCGATGGGGTTTGCCGCAATCCTTGGCGGATGCACAACCATGATCGGATCCAGCCCCCTGATCGTCTTAAACGACCTGCTTATCCAGTCAGATGCTGAGCCCTTCGGTCTCTTTGCCGTCACCCCGGTAGGTCTTGCCCTCCTTGTTGCGGGAGTTGCCCTCTTCGCCTTCTTTGGCGACCGGATACTCCCGAAGAAAGAAGAGAAACCTCCCGGCCCATCCATTGCCGAGATCTGGGGGATCGATCATCCGGTCAGGACCTGCAGCCTCCCCCCAAGCTCCCCGTTTGTCGGCAAAACACGGGAAGAGGCGTTCTTCAAGATCCGTTATGGCCTTGACCTCCTGGCGGTCAGGACCTATACAGATATAACAGTCGCCCCATCCCGATCAATCAGGCTTGAGCCAGGACAGGAGCTCGCCTTCCTTGGGTCTGAGGAGCATTTTCAACAGTTTATCAATGATTCGGGCTGCATCCCGTCCGGAGAAGAGAGCAGGCTCAGGGAGATCCTCGATGGCGAGGGGTTTGGGTTTGCCGAGCTCACTGTTGCGCCACGAGCATCAATCATCGGGAAGACCCCGCGTGAGATCGGGTTCCGGCAGCGTTTTTCTGTTGAACCGATCCTCCACTTCTCAGGTGAGACCGAAAACCGTGTCGATTTCTCAGATATCCCGCTCGCACCCGGAGACACCATCGTCGCGTTTGGATCCTGGGACACGCTCCGGCTCCTTGCAGGGAACCGCGATCTGATCCTGCTCACCCACCCGGAAGGTGAAGGGATGCGGTATGGAAAAAGCACACTGGCAGTTCTGATCTTTGCAGCAGCCCTTGGACTCACCCTGACCGGTATTCCTCTTTCAATCGCTCTCCTCACCGGCGCCCTTGCAATGGTGATCACAGGAGTCCTCACGATAGATGAGGCATACCGGGCAATAGAATGGAAGACGATCGTCTTAATCGCAGGGCTTATACCGCTTGGGATCGCGATGGAGAAGACAGGGGCTGCCGCATTACTGGCAGGATCCCTCACAGACGCATTACTCGGCATGCATCCGCTGGTCATCATGGCAGCTGTTGCGGTGCTTGCCACGATCCTCTCCCTGATCATCTCCAATGTGGCGGCAACCGTTCTTCTTGTTCCGCTTGTGATGATCACCGGCGCCGGTACAGGGATCGATCCCCGGGCCCTTGCACTCTTGGTTGCTGTCTGCGCCTCAAACTCGTTCATCCTCCCGACCCACCAGGTCAATGCCCTCTTAATGGGGCCTGGAGGGTACACCACCAGGGACTTCCTCAGGGCAGGGAGTATTATGACCGTGATCTTCATTGTCATCGCCACAACACTCATTTACCTTCTGGTTGCATAGTCGATGTTGAGAGCCTATGATCATCCAGCAGTTTTTCGTGCCCGGCATCGCCCACAGCTCATACATTGTTGCCGGGAACAGGAAATGTGCCGTCATCGACCCTTGCCGTGATGTCGGACCGTATATCGAGTATGCATCGCAGAACGGACTTCAGATAACGCATATCCTTGAGACACACCTTCATGCAGACTTCATCTCAGGCCATCTCGATCTGGCTGAACTGACTGGTGCGACAATCTATGCCCCGAAATCCGGAAAATGCGCTTTTCCGCATAAAGCAGTCGCAGAAGGAGACGAGATTCTGGTAGAGGATATCCGGTTTTCTGTGATCGATACCGCAGGCCATACGCCTGAACATATCTGCTATATCGCAGCCGATCTCGGCCGTGGGGAGAGCCCGGTTGCCCTCTTCTCAGGCGACACCCTCTTTGTCGGGGATGTCGGGAGGCCGGATCTCTTCCCCGGACAATCAGTTGAGCTTGCATCATCTCTCTATGAGAACCTGCATACAAAGATCATGACACTCCCAGACGAAGTCGAGGTCTATCCGGCGCACGGGATGGGATCCCTCTGCGGGAGGGCGATGGCGGCAAAGCGGACAAGCACCATCGGGTACGAGAAGAAATACAATTATGCCCTCAATATCGCGACAAAAGAGGAGTTCATCCACGCCCTCACTTCAGACATGCCTGCTGCACCCGACCACTTTGCCCGCTGTTCCGAGATCAACAGGACAGGACCTGCCCTGATGCGGACACTTGATCAGCCCGGACCAGTTGATCCAAAACCATTTCTGGAAAAGATCCAAAGCGGCGCTCTCCTCCTGGATACACGGAGCTATCCAGCCTTCTCAGGGCTGCATATCCCGGATGCCTGGCATATCGATCTCTCCGGGAACTTTGCCACGCAGGCGGGCTGGGTGCTCCCTCCTGAGAGGGAGATTCTCCTGGTTGTTGAGGAGAAACGGCAGGCAGAAGAGGCAGCGCTCCAGCTCAGGCGGGTTGGGTTTGACAGAATCAGCGGATTCCTCAGCGGTGGGATGCTTGCCTGGGGTACAGCCGCACTCCCGGTGAGCCGGGTGCCGGTGCTATCGCCTGAAGAGGCTGATGCAGAGGTCAAATCCGGCACAGCAACCCTGATAGATGTCCGGTCCCAGGAGGAGTGGGATGCTGCCCATGCCGAAAAGTCGATCCATATCCCCTGGCATGATCTCAGAATACGGTATGAGGAACTCGATGCAGAGGGATCATATATCGTGATGTGCCGGGGCGGCCAGCGTGCCAGTATCGCTGCAAGCATCCTGAAGATGAAACAAATTGAAAGGGTCGCAAACCTCGGCGGCGGCTACACCGCATACAGCCGGGCCGGGTTTGCACCCTAGAATATCAGTGAGTGAGGGTTCCTATGCTTGAATGGTTCACAGCGGCGACCTGGTCGCCCTATATCGTCGGGGCGGGGATTGGTGTTCTGATATGGTTCACCTTCCTCCTCTCTGACCGGCCCCTTGGGGCATCGACAGCCTATGCAAAGACCGCCGGGATGGTTGAGACGGCTCTCTCACGGGAGAAGGCAGAATCCATGCCCTATTACCAGAAGTTCACGCCGACTGTTGACTGGCAGTGGATCCTTGTTATCGGGATAGTCATCGGCGCCTTTCTCTCGGCGGTTCTCTCAGGCACATTCTCGGTGATCACGGTGCCGCCGCTCTTTGCAGGGGCGTTTGGGACAGATATGATCTTCCGGGGGATAGTCGCGCTTGCAGGCGGCATCCTGATGGGGCTTGGCGCCCGGTGGGCAGGCGGCTGCACCTCCGGCCACGGCATATCCGGGACACTCCAGTTATCGCTTGCAAGCCTGGTTGCTGCAATCTGCTTCTTTGCAGGGGGCATCCTGGTCGCCGGGATGATCTATGGGTTCACATTCATCTGAGGAGGGAAAGAGAATGGGTTTTGATGAACTGAGATCCAATAAAAGTGCCCAGGTTCTCCTCGGGCTCTTCTTCGGCATCATATTCGGCTTCCTCCTCCATAAAGGCGGGGTGACACAGTATGACGTGATACTCGGCCAGCTCCTCCTCACCGACTTCACGGTTGTGAAGGTGATGCTCTCGGCTGTTCTGGTTGGGATGATCGGGATCCATATACTGAAGGCAGCAGGGCTTGTCAGGCTCCATTACAAGGTGGGATCTGCTGGAGCCACCATTCTCGGCGGCCTGATCTTCGGCGCCGGGTTTGCGATCCTCGGATACTGTCCGGGTACGGTCGCAGGCGCGGTGGGTTCAGGTGCAGCTGATGCACTCATCGGCGTAATCGGTATTGTGATCGGGGCTGCAGTCTTTGCCCGCTTCTACCCGGTACTTGACCGGAACATCCTGAACAAGGGCGTCTTCCCGGCCGAGACGATCCCGGAGCTCCTGGGGGTTCGGCCGGGTATCATTGTCGCAGTCTTTTCGATCTGTATTGTCGGGATACTGTACGTGCTCAGGATGATCGGATTCTGAGATGAGAAAAAAAATGAGAACGGGGGGAGCTAGTTCCGTCTTCCCTCGATCTCAATTCCTGCTACCGGGATGGTTGCGCCACTCTCCCCGGACTGGTGGTACAGCGTTTGATATATCCCCATCAGTGCCGAGACGAACTGGTCAGAGACACTCCGATCGAGACGTGAGACGAGCGGGTGCCAGGTCTTCTCCACCCATGCAGCAAACGATGATTCATCAGGAAACGTGAGCAGGCGCTCTATTCTCTCAAGGCTGAGAAGATAGAACCCTGCATCTTCGCAGAGCTCCATTGCCTCATCCTCGGTCACCAGGGAATATGGGAAGGAATACTCCCTGAAGTACCCACTCCATGCCGGATCGTTCAGGAGGGCGGATATCTCCCTGACCACCTCTTCTGACAGGCCGTCTGCATCCAGCCAGATAAGGATACGCCCCTCGGGAGAGAGGGCTGTATAGAGAGCCTCATATGCTTTTTTCGGATTCACTGCCCAGTTTAATGCATACTGGGAGAAGATGGTATCAAACTCTCCAGAAAAGTGCATCTTTTCAATATCTGATGCAATGAACGTGATATTCTGGTACCGGTTACGGAGGAAGAGGTCACCCGGATCCCGGGTAAGTCCAGGAGACAGACCCACCACGCTGCCTCTCGACAGGCATGCAGCAAGTGCAGCAGTCTCCAACGCATCAGCCGATCCGCAGTGCAGAAGCCGTTCATGCCCTTTCAGGGCGAGCCGCAGGATTGCCTTCCGGAACAGTACTTCCGGTGTAATCGTCTGTGGCAGGTTGTCCCCTTCAATCTGATACATGCTCTTTCAGACCAGTTATCTGCAAGCAGGAACCATAAAGGGGTAGCCTCCCTGTTTGCCCACGTCACTCTGTGGCGACCCTGACACACTCCTCAATTGTCCCAAGTCGTGGAACAACCCCGCACATCGCCGGAAGATAGGTGAATGCCTTGCCGGAGTTGGTCATCACCGATCCAAGCCGGTCCGTTGCCGGTGAGACGACCATGCAGGTATCCGCATAAACCCGTGCACCGGACTTATCAATTGTCATGACGAGATCGCGGTGCTCTTTCATCATCTCTTCTGAAACAAAGACAAAAAACTCTTTTTTAACCTTTTTCCCGGAGAGGAGAGCAGCAAGGGATCTCAGTTCATCTTCAGAGAGGTGCGGACATCCAACAGCGATTGCATTCACCTCTGTCTCAGAGAAGACCTCATGCACATCTGCAACTGAAAGCGATATCGTCTCGGTATCTGCAGATAACGACTGTTTGATAAACGGCACTCTCGTCTCCGGGGTGATGCCTTCCACATGGAAGAGGGCGACTGCTCCTGTTGCTGCCATCGCAGCCCCAAGCGCCTTGAGGCGGTCGCGGTTCCCCCTGATACCACGGAAGTATGGAATCCGGTTTCCTGCCTCTTTCCCGGCAAGATACCCAAGCGCTCCATATTCTGCTATACCCCACTCTTTTGCAGCATCCGGATCATCCAGTTCGATGATGAGATCGGGTATCCGGTTCTTCATGATATGAAGGCCGTACTCCGGCGTCTTCCCTATCAGTGCAGAGGCAAGCGCAGACGGACCCCCCTCGCGGTTTGTCCGTGCGCCGAGAACCGAGTTCGCATAGGCAACCGCTGAGGATTCTGACCAGGCAAGGTGATCCCCATACTGCACGATCTGGTGGTAGTAGGGGGTGCAGGTGCAGGTGAGGCGGATGCCAAGCCGCCTGTAGGCATTGAGGATCTCCTGCTGTTTCGCCGCAAAATGTTCGTCAATCCCCATCTCGCTCCACTGCTCCCGCGGCATCCCGATCGGGTTCAGGAAGGAGGGGACAACCGCACGTGCGTCAAGGCCTTCGAGCCATTCGAGGCCTGCATCGCCGATGGTCTTATACGAGGCTCCGCTCACCTGGACACTCGAGACCGGGATGAGGCGTTCTGCATCGTAGATCTTTCCAAGTGCGATTAATATCTCAAGCATCATCCGTGGCGTCTCGCCGTATTCTCCATTCAGTACCTCTTCATCAGATCTATCCAGCTCCATTATGCATCCCATCCTGCCCTGACATATTCTTCTTCTTTTCCGGCGGGAATCGTCGCATCCACACCGACTTTCACGTTCAGCCCGTCAGCAATCCTTGACGGATCAAGGGACGAGCCACGGACACCGGGGATGATCATGATATCCCGGTCGCCACGGACACGGGTTGCTATTGCAAACTCGACATCCCCGGGATCGTGGATCGCGATATCGCAGTCGACGACACAGACATGCTTCAGCGATGTATGTGCAGCAAATGCCGCCATGATCGCGTTTTTCCCGTCTCCTTCAGTCTGTTTCTCTATCTGCACCACCGCATGGAGATAGCCTGCACCCCCCGGGGTCAGGAGGACGTCGCGCACCTTCGTCACCCCTGCAACCGACTGGTAGATCCGGGGCTCATACGGCGCTCCCATCAGGAGACGGTGCTCTGCACCTGCCGGCATGATCCCATGATAGATCGGATCCGGCCTCTTTGCGATCCCGGTGATCTCGATCACCGGCTGGCTCCGGACGGGATCATAGGTTCCCGTAATATCCACAAACGGCCCTTCTGTCGCGGTTTTGTCGGTGAGATACCCTTCGAGGATATATTCTGCCTCTGGTACGCAGACACCATTCTGGAGAGTCTGGACCCGGAGCTCGCCGCCCATCAGTTCGGCTGCATATGCAAGTTCTTTTCCCTCGGGAACACGGGTGCATGAGGCGAAGGTGACAGCAGGATGAACACCTATTGCTATCCCGACCGGCAGTTTCTCCCCGGCACTGCAGGCAGACCTCTGAAGCTGGTAGGTGTGCCTCCCCTCGACAATCCGGGCAGTAAGCCGATCTTTGCCGGTCACCAGCATCCTGTGGATTGCGGCATTCTCAACCCCTCCAAACGAGGAGAAGACGATCCCGGCGGTGATGTAGGGTCCTGCATCCAGTGGAAAATGGGTCAGGACAGGAATCTGCCCGAGATCCGGGGTATGGGTTGGAAGGGTACCTTCCTCAACAACCCTGCCGTCATACCTGCACCTGGCAAGTGCGGGAACCATGGCTGCCGGATCAACACCGAGGGCAAGTGCCAGTGTCTCCCGTGTTGCGGTGACATTCATCACACCGCGGCTGCCGCCTCCGAACTTATGGAAAAAAAGCGGCTTATCGGTTGATTTTGCCATCTTCGCTGCTTCAAAGACAAGACCGGTCTCTTCCTCCACATCAATGAGGAGATCCCGCTCACGCAGCTCTTCGATAAAGTCACGCATGGTATCCGCTCCATCGCGAGCCAACAGTATGATCGATTCTGAGATGATCCAAAACACGCTGGACGATCATATCGGCAAGATCCTCGATTCCACCTGGATTCTGGTAGAATGGAGGTGATGCGGGGAGGATAACAGCACCTGCATCATGTGCGGCAAGCATGTTGGTGAGATGAACCCTTGAATACGGTGTCTCCCTCGGGACAAGGATCAGCGGCCGCCGCTCTTTCAAACAGACATCAGCGGCCCTTCCGATTAAGGAATCTGATATGCCATGCGCAATCCCGCCAAGCGTCTTCATCGAACAGGGGATGATGACCATCCCGTCAAACCGAAACGATCCGCTTGCAATTGCGCTTGCGAGATCTGCGTTCTCTTCGTGGATACAGTGGTAGTCCGCAAACGAGATCCCTTCAAGTCCTGCTATCATCTCAGCTGTCTCACTTATGATCAGGTGCACCCGGCACTCCTTCTCAAGAACAGCAAGCAGCCTGGCGGCATAGATCATCCCGCTTGCACCTGTCACTCCAATGACCAGTTCTTTCATCGCATCTTCCCCTTCCTTTACTCTGTTTCTATTGGGAGCTTATCTTGTTTTGTCGGGGGCCGTACGTTCAGCACCCCGGCTGCTGCCCGGGCGACGGCATCCTCAAGGCCATGCGGGCAATAGATTCCAAGCCGCCACTGTGAACGCCTGATCTCGTTCATGCCCCTGATTAAAGGCGAGATCTCCTCGATTGATATGACGTCATGGCGGTTCTGTACATAGACCTCCATCACCATATCCTCGGGAAACTCCGGGATATCCACACAGACCTCATGCGGCAGAACACCTGCACACTCAGCAATCTCTTCTGCAAGCCGCATGGATTCACGGAGATCCGGCTGCGGTATACGGAGACGGTTAATCGAGCCGACCCCGACATACACCGCACGCTTGTAGAGTTTTCTCGTCAGCAGGCTTTTGATAATCGATCTCGTGACGAAACTATCTGATTCCCGGAAAGCTGTTACACATGCGGGATCATCCATCAGGATCAGGGATTGTGGATCACCACCATGGTCGCAATGATCCAGTGCCGCTACCAGAAACATCCGCTCAGCAATCCTTGAGACATGGTGGTAATAGACAGACGGCCTCATCAGTGTCCGGGCAACCAGGAGAGATTCTGCTGCCTGGACACCTGACTCATCAAGGACAGGGCCTTTTTCCGAGAGGAAGATGCTCCTGATGATCCTGCTCGAGTCAACCGAGCCATAGGGAACACCGGTATAATGTGCATCCCGCCTGAGGTAGTCCATCCGGTCCACATCCAGCTCACCATGAATGACCCCTGCAAGCGGGTGCGTGCCATCAATAACCCCGGCAACCTCCCCGGGATCAGCTCCAAGGCGGGTGAGAGCACGGGATGTTTCGGCATCTTCAAGGAGATGGTCAACCCGGTCATGGCCATGACCGAAGAAAGCCCGGATCAGCGGCTCGATTGCATGCGAAAACGGCCCGTGGCCGATATCATGGAGAAGAGCCGCTGCCCTCAGGAGCCGTGACTCATCATCATGCAGGCAGAGACGGGTGCAGAGCTGTCCGGCAAGGTGCATCGTCCCGAGTGCATGTTCGAACCGGGTATGGTTGGCACCCGGATAGACCAGAAACGAGAAGCCGAGCTGGCGGATCATCCGGAGACGCTGGATGGCAGGTATGTCAAGGAGGGATCGGATCTCCTGGTTCACCTCAATATCGCCATGGACCGGATCCTTGATCATCTTCGGCCTCTCCAGGGGGTCTCCCTCTGTTCTGCCAGTATGCATGCACCTGATCTATGATGCATGAGATTTATTATATATCCCCTTCCCCAAAATTACGGGTAGTTTCCGACAATCTTAAACAGATCTGACATAGAGGTGATCAGTATGATCACGCTCCTCTCAGGCGGAACAGGAACCCCGAAGCTGCTCCAGGGCATCCGCCAGATCGAAAACGATCCCGATATCTCTGTCATCGTCAATACCGCAGAGGATATCTGGGTATCGGGAAACCATCTCTCACCTGATATCGATACGGTTCTGTACCTCTTTGCCGGTATCCTGAATACCGAGACCTGGTGGGGGATCCGGGGCGACAGTTTTGAGACCAACCGGTACCTGGAGCGGATCGGTCTGCCGGAATCGATCGCAATCGGTGACCGGGACCGGGCTGTCCATATCGCACGCGGCGAACTGCTCAGGCAAGGAAAGACACTCACAGAGGCAACAGACGCAACTGGAGCAGCACTCGGCGTCCAGGCGCGGGTGCTGCCGATGTGTGACACGCCTGTTGCAACCTGCGTCGCAGCAGAGACCGGGCCGATGCATTTCCAGGAGTACTGGGTGAAGCACCGGGGCAATGTCCGGATATCCGGGATCATCCGGCAGGCTGAGACGCCCCCTGTTGCAACCGAGGCTTCTATCGATGCAATTCAGCGAAGCGAAGCGGTGATCATCGGGCCGTCAAACCCCGTCACCAGCATCGGGCCGATCCTTGAGTGCAGAGGGATGCGTGAGGCGCTTGCTGAAGCCTTTGTCATTGCGGTCAGCCCCTTTATCGGGAGCAGGCCAATCTCTGGTCCTGCTGCCGCACTGATGGAAGCCTGGGGAAAAACTCCTGATTCCCGGGGGACACGTGAAGCCTACGGCGATATCGTCGATATCTTTGTCCAGGATACCCGTGACGAGATCGAGGTGGGCGGCAGCCTCAGGCTCGATACCATGATGACCGGGATTCGGCAGAGCGAATCACTCGCCTGGGACCTCCTCTCGCTTGTCCGTGCCCGATAGGCTCCACAATTTGTTTGAAAAATCAATGCGGGAGGGCTTTATATATCATGGTTCAACAGATACACGGTAGAGAGAGGTAGCATAATGGGTTTCTTGAAAGGGCTCAGATCCCGTTTCGGCAGGGGCAGAAAGACTGTTGAGGATGAGGCAGACGCTGAAGAGCACCTGCCCCGCATTTCACTGGACGATTCACTTGGAAGTCCCGATCCAGAGGTTCGGATCCATGCAATACATGCGATCAGCGAGATCGGGGCTGCAGCGGTTCCGCTCCTGATTGACGCACTCAGGGATGAAAGCTGGAGGGTCAGGAGAGCAGCGGCATCAGGACTTGGAAAGATTGGTGAACCCGCAATTCAGCCCATGATCAAGGCTTTTGAGGGTGCGAGAACCGATGTCAGGAGGGAGTTGATCCGGGCACTTGGTATTGCAGGAGACCGGGCATTCCCATCCCTTGCCGCTGCCCTTGACGATCCAGACAGCGGGATCAGATCAGGAGCAGTCTCTGCGATTGCATTGACAAAAGCCGGTAATCGGGGAGACGCGCTCCAAAAAGCACTACATGATCCCGATCCCGGTGTCAGGGCAGCTGCCGCAGCAGCGTTTGGATACCTCCCCGGCGAACAGGCGATGCCGGTGCTCAAAAATCTCCTCTCCGACCCCGTGGAGGAGGTTCGGACCGCTGCGGTATCTGCTGCCATCCGGATTGGAAAGCCGGCAGTTCCCCCTCTTCTTGCGCAACTGCCCGAAACTGATCCCGCGTTCAGGGAGTCTGTTGAGCAGGCGCTGATCGGGATAGGAACAGCTGGCCGATCAGATGTTGTCACGCTTCTTCGCCACCAGGATCCGGCAATACGTGAATCCGGTGTCCGGATACTCGGCGGGATTGGTGATCTGAATACCGTCTCCCACCTCATCGGTGCGCTTGCCGACCCTGATCCCGAGGTCAGGAACTGCACCATTGCAGCACTTACAGGTTTTGGAAAAGCCGCGCTCCCCGAAGTCACAGCCGCATTTGAGAACGATAACCCCCGTATCCGGGAAGGGGCTATGGAGATCCTCGCAGGCATGGGTGATCCTGCTGTTCCCACCATGATCACCTATCTCTCACATGACGATCCGGTCATGAAAAAGCGTGCAGCAGTCGTGCTTGGTGAAATCGGAAACTACGAGGCACATGAGCCCCTCACCGATCTCATCCATGACAGCGATCCGGGTGTGCGACGGGTTGCATTTGAAGCGCTTGAGCAGATCAAGAGGCGGTAATTCACTTCTGTTTCCGCCTCACCTTCATTGCATTATACCGTGAGCTGAGAAAACCCTTTTTTTCAAGGGGAAATACCCCTTCTTTCACAGACCGGACATCCTCGACTGAATAGAATGCATTTGGATTGAAGTGTTTTATCTGGTTGATCACTTCAGTCAGGTGGGATCGTTTGATAACAAGGAAGATCAGTTTGACGTCACCGGTTGCACCTTCCGCATCTATCGAGGTGATTCCATAATTTTTCTGTTTTAGTGATTCAATGAGCTGTGTGGCATCACGGCTTGTGATCACCCTGACGATCACCTGCCCGATTGAGAGATGATCCTCAAGCAGTATCCCCAGATAGTTGCCAATGGCAAATCCAAGGCCGTATGCAATATAGGAGGCAGGGTTATCGAGGTTCTTCATGATCTCGCCGATGGCAAGAAGCCAGATGATCACCTCAAAAAAGCCGATTGCCGGTGCAAGGAAACGATACCCCCGGGCAACAAAGATGATCCGGATTGTCCCCATACTGACGTCGAGAATCCGGGCAAGAATGATTAAAGCGGGTATGATCACCCAGGTATAGAGATCAGTAAACGGTATACCCAGGATCTCCATATCCATATCACTCCAAAAACAGGCCTGGGGGGGTTGGGATCAGCTCTTACAGGACAAAGACTGCAGCTGCGATGACTGTCACCCATCTGCCGTCAGAATCTCCCTCTGCTGACTGGCAGATATGGGTTGTCTTGATGATCCTGCCGCTTGCTTTATAGATCTGTTCCCGTTCCTGCCATGCCTTGTCGGGATCAAACTCGATACCGAGGGTTGTTGCAAGCATTGTTGCTGCGAGATCTTCTGCATACTCACCGGAGACAAACGCGGTTTCTCCAAATGCGTGGTGCTCTGAGAGATAGCCGTATTCATTTGCCTCTTTGGGCAGGGCAAGCCCTATTGCTGAGGATAAAAGCCGGTTCGGCTCATTTGTCTCATTCCGGGCCATCACGCAGTAGACGATCTCACCTGCATTCAGCTCTTGTAGCCCCTCCTCGGGAGCCACAATTGTTGCATGGGGCGGGAAGATACTCGAGACATAGACAAGATTGTACTTCTCGATACCTG
The DNA here is from genome assembly GCF_038751955.1 of Methanocalculus natronophilus. Lineage (NCBI taxonomy): Archaea > Methanobacteriati > Methanobacteriota > Methanomicrobia > Methanomicrobiales > Methanocalculaceae > Methanocalculus > Methanocalculus natronophilus. Next base: position 96,513 of record NZ_JBCEXH010000005.1, read on the forward strand.
CTTTTCTGAGCGCCAGTTCAAATGATGCCAGCTTGTCCTTGTGGACACCGACACCCTTCGTAAAGAAAACCTTTGAGGGAACAACCATAACCATCATTCGTAGTGTCTGAAGTTTAAGGTTTGTCCATCAGTAATCTCACCCGAATCCCAGCACAGCCTGGTTCCAACACCAATTGGCGTGAGTATATGGTTCTGTTGGAGTGCGATTGCAGCAGGCATTCCGGTGCAGTGGCAGGGGTAGATGTCACCTACCCCTGATTGCGCGCACCACGCCGCCACCTCCCTGATCCTGGCTGAGTCAGCCTGGTAAAGATGGAGTCCACCAATTATTGCGGCAATTCTCTCATCCCCACAGATATGGCGCGCATGGCGAACTGTATTCTCGATACCGGCATGGGTGCACCCGCATATCAGGACAAGACCCCGGTCACTTCGGTAGACAAGACACGAATCCTCAATAACCGGATCAGGTTTTGGGCCTTCAGGCGATTCGATATATGCGCTGCTTTTCTGGATCCTGTCAGGATAATATCGTGGAATCTCTCCAAGAAACAAGAGGCGGGGGGTTATCAAAAGAGGTTTGTCTGTTAACGTAACCTCTCCAAAACGCCGGAGATACTCCGGGGAGAGGGGGCAGCCAACGGGAACTCCTTCTGCTGCAGTCTTTTGGGTAAAGGTTGCCGGGTGGGTGAGAAAGACCGGCCGGGTGATCCTTTTTTTGTCAGATGATGCCCGGATATGATATGCAGTAAGGTGGGGGAGCCCGCCTGTGTGATCGATATGGCCATGGGAGAGAACAATAGTGTCAGTTTCAAGAAGATTGATGCCCATTGCTTCTGCATTCTGAAGGAAGATGTCCGAGTACCCGCAGTCAAATAGTATCTTTGTATCGCCATCCTCGATAAAGAAGGAGAGGGCGGGCTCTCCGCGATAGTACCGATCGATCAGTGTGGTGTTCTCGACAAGGACAGAAAGCTGCATGATGGTATGGTAGGTCTCCCGGAGACGAAAGGCTCTTTGTTCTTCCGGCAGATGAAGTGTGTATGAGGTTGTGGGCTGTTGCCTCTCTTGCCCTGGCTCTTCTCCTGGTCCAGGCTGCCGCTGGATTCTTCGTCGATGATGCAGAGGGATTGCCTGACGGGTATCTTATTTCGGGTGAATTGCAGGAGATCGATCTCTGGATCAGTTTTCCAGGGTTTGATGATCCGGCGTTTCCATCAGGCGACAGGCTCATCCTGGAGACGGACCTGGTTAATCCCGCATGGAATGCGGATCTGAAGAGACATGGAGGGACGAGTACCCTCAGGCAGGAGAGACGAACCCGGGTTACCATCACGGGATGGGAACTGGCCTACCCTGCAGCTGATGGTATGATTCTGCATATCAGGCTCACCGGGATCATCCCGGACATGGAGTCTCCTAAAAAAATACAACTCCTCCGGATCCGCCAGATTGACGGGACCAGCCAGGTACGGCAAAACGGTGAGTATTCGATCTCCCAGATCGCTTCAAACCAGTCAGATCTGCCTTCAAAAACCCCACCTGCACCGGTTGTGGTTGAACCGCCACCTCCTGATCTCTCGGCCTTCACCGTCAGTTCCAGGTTAACAACTCCAACAGGTGATCTTGAGCCCGGAGAGACTGTAACCCTCCGTACACATCTCTCGTTTGACAGACTGACGCAGACGGCTTTTCCGCTCTCTGACACCCTCCGTCTCAGGACGAGTCTTTCCGATGCCAGGTGGGATGTCAGGATCAGTATACGTGGCGGGGAAAGCGTACGGGCCCCGGGGTGGGGCTATTTTTACTCGATTCCCGGGTTTGAACTCAGTTATCCGGCAAGAGACCGGGTCTCGGTCTCGGTTGCCGTGACGGGAGAGGTTCCTGAAGCAGCTGGCGGACCGCTTCTTGAGATCAGCCAGTGCGGGCCTGACGGCTATGCACGGGAAGGAGCAGTCTTCGCTCACCCGGCTGTGATCGCCGGATCTCACACCACAGAGCCGCCGGATACCATCGAGCCGACACCGACAGAGCCCCCCACCATCACTCCCACCCCAACTGAGGTGCCAGAACCGGTGCCACCGACACCCGTGCAGACACCCCTGCCCAGGCCGACACCGAAAGGCGAACTCTTTCCGGACGGCTTTTCCCTCAGTGCTCTTGGCGATCTCACCGCTGATCTGATCGACCATGCCAGGCTCTTTGTGGAACGGGTTACGTCCGTAGTCGGGGCGTGAACGGGTTTATGTCAGCCACCATGCGGGACCATATCCTGAAGAGCCGGTACCTGCTCCCTGGTGAAGAGACGTTCTCTGATCTCTGCCGGCGTGTTGCAGACGCTGTCGGAAGAGATGAGACCGAGCGAGAGGTTTTCTTCCGGATGTTGGAGCGGTGCCGGTTTCTTCCGAATTCACCGGCCCTGATGAATGCCGGAACCGCCAGCAGCCAGCTTGCAGCCTGTTTTGTCCTGCCGGTCGGATCAACAGTTCCTGAAATCTTTGAGAGTATGAAGCAGGGTGCAGTCATCCAGGTCTCAGGCGGGGTGCTCGGGATGTCGGCAGCAGGGGTTTCTTCAGCGCTTGCAAGCCTCCAGAGCAGCGCGCAGCAGGTCTCTCCCTCCAGCCGGCCGCAATGGTATGCAGGCCAGACGACCGGGATTGCATGGAGGAAGGAGCGTGGATATACCTGGAGTGGAGAACCAGGTGCTGATGGGTCCGTGGATCCGGATCTGCCACAACCCGATCCCGATGATGATTCAGATCCCCCGTATGGGAGGGATCAGGAGTAAGAGAAGAGAAGCGGGCCGCCTGTGAGTGACGTGTTTCAGATCTGGCGGGAGTTAAAGATCCAGGGAGCCACGTTTTCTCAAGAGAGAGACCCGGTGAGTAAACCCTTTTCACCTTCAAGGGCAGTACCAGTAATGGATTCTATGCGTATACCAGTAGCAGAGGTAACAGCCGATATGGAACGGGCCGCGATCGCCGGGTGGGTCCATGAAGAGCGGGATCTTGGTGGTCTTGCATTCTTCCTGGTACGTGATCGGACAGGGATCATCCAGGTGACTGTTCCAAAGAAGAAAGTCCCAGAAGAAGTTCTTAAAGCCATAAAAGAGGTCTCGCGTGAGTCTGTTGTCAGGGTTGAAGGAGTCGTCAAGGCCACAGAGAAGGCACCCGGGGGCCGCGAGCTGGTTCCCGAGACATTTGTGATCCTCGCAAAGGCAGCCTCCCCGCTTCCCCTTGATGTTGCCGAGAAGGTGCCTGCCGAGATCGATACCCGGCTCGATGCACGGTTCCTTGATGTCAGGCGGCCAAAGATCGCTTCTATCTTTGCGATCCGCTCACGCGTCATGGAGACGGTGCATTCTTTCCTCTTTCGTGAAGGGTTTCTGCATATCACCACCCCGAAGGTGGTTGCCGCAGCCACAGAGGGTGGAACCGAACTCTTCCCGATAGCATACTTTGAGAAAGAGGCGTTCCTGAGCCAGAGCCCGCAGCTGTATAAACAGATGATGATGTCGGCAGGATGTGAAAAAGTCTTTGAGATTGGGCCAATATTCCGGGCAGAAGAACATAACACCGTCCGGCACTTAAACGAGGCAACCTCAATTGATATCGAGGTCAGTTTTGCCGATCATGAGGATGTGATGCAGATCCTGGAGAGGATGATGCATGAGGTATACACCTCAGTTGCAGACGACTGTGGAAGCCACCTTGAGCACCTCGGTATCCGCGATCTTGAGATCCCGGGCAGAACACTCGCGAGGCTGCCCTATGCCGAGGCTATTGAGATTGCTGCTGAAAAGATCGAAGAGCCGATCCAGTACGGCGATGATCTCGGCACCGCATCGGAACGTGCAATCGGCGAAGAGATGGGGGAGCATTACTTTATTACCGAGTGGCCGACTGCCATCCGGCCGTACTATGCGATGCCGTCTGCAGCAGATGATTCAATCTGCAACGCATTTGACCTGATGCACCCAAAAATGGAGCTCTCATCAGGCGCACAGCGCTGCCATGTCTATGAGATCCTTGTCAGACAGCTCCAGGCAAAAGGGCTGTCTCCTGAGGGTTTTGAGTTTTATCTCAGGCCCTTCCAGTACGGGATGCCGCCGCATGCCGGATGGGGACTTGGTGCCGAGCGGCTCGTGATGACGATCTGCGGACTCCAGAATATCCGTGAAGCGGTCCTCTTCCCGCGGGATCGCCACCGTGTCACCCCATAGGTGACTATCATGACATCCAGGGCATTCACACCCGGCATCCTGATCCCAACAACTGTTGTCGGGAGCTTTCCGGCAGTTCCGGGAAGAGGGCTTGGTGCGCTCATTGACCCGTACCGGCATGCAGTGCAGTTTGCTGTCGCCGAACAGATCCGTGCCGGAATCGATATCATTTCTGACGGACAGGTCCGCGAAGGGATGATCCAGGCTTTCACTGGCAGTCTGCCCGGGATCAGGGATGACCAGGTGATCTCCCGTGTCGGTGCTGCTCCCGGCGGGATCACCGTGAAGGATACTGCATATGCGCTGACACAGGCAGCAGCTGTCAAGGGCATTCTCACCGGGCCGACATCGCTTGCCCATGCACTCAGGATCACAACACCCGGGTACCGGAACAGGGAAGAACTGGTCATGGACCTTGCTGCTGCTCTTGCCGCAGAAGCCCGGGCGCTTGCCGATACCGGCGTCTGTATCATCCAGGTGGATGAGCCGATCCTCTCAACAGGTGTTGCGGATCTACACACCGCAGTCGATGCAATCAAAATGATTGCTGAGAATGTTCCGGTTCCTCTCTGCCTGCATGTCTGCGGACCGCTTGGGGATATCATTGATCCGCTCCTCTCCCTCCCGATAGCAATCCTTGATTTCGAGGCTGCAACTGAGCCGGCAAACCTGGAGGTCTGCTCGGAGAAGGATCTCGGCGGGAAGATGATCGGCTGCGGGTGTGTTGCCTCTGCCGATCACGAGGTTGAGCCTGTTGACCTGATAAAAAGCCGGATCGAGAGGTGCATTGAGGTGTTTGGGCCTGAGAATATCCTGGTCGACCCGGACTGCGGACTCAGGATGCATACGCCGGAAGGGGCGTTTGCAAAACTTTCACGCCTCGGCGAGGCTGCACGGCTGGTGAGAAACGAACTGGAGTAAGGGGGTGAGCCTGACGATATGCCGCCATTTCAGGTTTATGTCGAACCAGGCGGCATGCCAGAGCAGCCTCCCTCAGACCACTCGTGATGTTGTCGAGAGCTCGATTCCGTCTGCTGAGATGATAAACGGTATGGTTCTGTCCGGGATCCTCATGCCGCGGAACTTCATGATCTGAAGCCTGCGTTCGATCTGGGACTGGTGAGTATCTGCATGAAGGGCGATGACGATATCCGCCTGCCTGAAGATGAGCAGTTCCTCTTGTTTTGGATGAATCCCTTCATACATCGTGCAGAGAAGGCAGCCCCCCTCTCTGCGGAAGGGTGCTGTTGCAACCGTCAGAAGCCGGAGTGCCTGGGTGATGCCGCGATCAAGGATCACCGTCGAGAGCGAGTCGAGTACCGCGGCATCGCCCCTGATATCATTTGCCAGATCCTCAATTGAGAGACCGGCTGCCGGGATCATCGCTTCTCCCGGCTCTTCATCAAGCACCAGGTAGACCCCGCCTGAAGCTTTGGCAAACTGGGCGGCAAACCTGTCCAGTCCGGAGAGAGGGGAGCCCCAAATGATGATCCGGGTGCCGTGGGGAAAGCCACCCCCGATAACCGGATCAAGCCCCGGAATGCCACTTTCTTTCATCTGGTATTCATTCATATCTGCACTTCCAGGAACCGGACTGTGATTTGGACAAAAAAAGCAGCCATTGAAAGCAAAGACAGAGGCAATTGTAGTAGAAAATCACCCACTGACCGCATGCCGGGTGCTGCCGTTCCAGGACCGGTATCACTGCATATCGATGGTCAGTCAAGGGGTATCAGCTTTTCCAGGGGGGGAGACTTCCGGGTGAGTGCACCGGATGACCGGCCAAAGACCCCCCTGAACGTTTCCCTGTACTATGCCTGGTCCATATATTCTTCCCTGAGTGTTTTTCTCATCAGTTTCCAGCCGTTTTTCCTTGGAAGAGAGGTTTGTATGATAATGTCCCGTGGCACCTTGTACCCGGCAAGGTGCTTTCGGCAGAAGGCTCTGATCTCGTCTGCTGCCAGTTCCACCCCCTCCTTTTGGATGACTGCCGCAACCGGTATCTCTCCTCGCCGGGTATCAGGCACCCCAAAGACAGCGGCATCGGCTATTGCCGGGTGACGGAGGAGGATATTCTCCACCTCGGTCGGGTAGATCTTCCACCCCGACATGATGATCATGTCTTTTTTCCGGTCCGTGACCATGAGCCTTCCTTCCGGATCGAGGCACCCTATATCGCCGGTCAAAAACCAGCCTGAGGGAAGGAAGGCTTCTTCTGTCTCTTTCTCCATGCCATAGTATCCAAGGGCGACTGCCGGGCCGCGGAGGGCAATCTCGCCTTCTTCTCCAGCCGGAAGTGTTTTTGTCGGATCATCGGTATCGACAATGCTGACCTCGGAGTACCCGACAGGATGTCCGACTGATCTGACCTGGTCACGGAGAGGATAGTCTGCTACACGGATCGCTGTGCCGGTGCCGACGACGATCGTCTCTGAGAGGCCGTATGCGTTCACGATCGGGATCCCAAACCGCTCGTAAAACGAGTGCCAGATCCCCGGATGAAGTGGGCCTCCGCCGGAGATGATAGCACGGACTGACCTGATCCGGTCTTCTGTGCCTGGCGGCTGGTCAAGGAGGGAGTGGATCACCGGCGGCATGCCTGCGAGGATAGTGACCCGGTACTCTTCTGCAAGCTGCAGGTACCGTTCAGGGTCGAACCGCTCCATCACGACGAAGGTGGCTCCCGCCTTCAGTGCCGCTATGCCCCATGAGATGCCGACATGGCCCATCGGGTAGATCCCAAGATAGACGTCGTCTGCAGTGAGAGCGAGGACGTCAGCCTCGGCATCCAGTGCCGCCATCCAGCCGCCATGCGTGAGCATCGCTCCTTTGGGGTTTCCGGTTGTTCCGGAGGTATACTGGATCTGGCAGAGATCAGTTGGCGAGCAGTTCACGGGGCTGTCATATACTCTTTTTCCCTCAGTATCCGGCCAGGCAGGGGTGCCACCTGGCGATTCTTTTATCCGGAGTATGGTGATGCCGGGTATCGTCTCTGCAATCATTGCCCCATCCGGATCAGTGATCAGAAACCGTGATCCCGAATTCGTGACCGCATAGAGAAGTTCGTCCCGGGTATGGGTTTTGTTTGTTGGAACCGCCACTGCCCCGATCCGCCATGCCGCAAAGTAGCTGATCAGGTATCCGGCGCTGCTCCCCAGGTACAAGACGATCCGATCACCCTTCCGAACACCCGAGGAGGAGAGGAGATCTCCAGCCGCTGATGCAGCATTCAGGAGATCACCCATGGTGTATGATTCGCCTGTTGCAGGGATGATCATGACGGGTTTTTTTGATCTGGCTGCTCCGATATCGAGGAATGCGGTGACATTTGGCATCTGATCGTCTCCAGTACTGGTCTCCAATGTGGAGGCGGATATATAAAAATGTGCGATCAGGTGCCGGGATCCTGACCATGTATCCTGATTTTTCGCCGTTCTGCAAGCCCATAGCCGCATATGACGCGTATTGTATCGGGAAAGGTTCTGTCGAGGTCGCGATCCCCGGTGTCGATATGAAGGTCTGGTGTGGCTCTCAGTTTGCCCGGAGTTGCCACCACGATGATATTGTCATGGCCGATCACCTGCAGATTGTCTGGCGTGATCACCTGGGTTCCCCTCCCGATGATGAAGCCCTGGGATCCGATCGGGCTGATGATGAGGCGGGTATCCGGGTGATCATCGAGAAATTCCCGGAGAGCGTGTGCATCACCGTCAGAGATGACGAGCCTGCCGCCGGCATAGGCATCGAATCCAAGGAGTGTCTTTGGAAGAGCCATTGCACCTGCTATGGCCGTGGTGGTCGACCCGGGTCCAAGGATGAAGGGTCTGCCTGATGCAAGGACTCCTGCCATGAAACCGGCAATGTCCTGTTGATCATCTGCATCGTTTTTGGCTCCCCGGAATGTCTCTTTTGCATGCTGGACATAGCCCGGACGGTAGGGTGTTCTGGCGATCCCATAGAGCGTGGTGCTGAGCCTGCCCTCACGGTATGCCGTCTCATCGACATCGAGCACCTCGGCATCACGGACCGGCAGCCTGCCGGCATCACGGATCAGGGCTGCTGCGGCTGCCGGATCTGTTGCAAAGACTGCAGAGTACATCTTGACACCGGCTGGTATACCAAGTATCGGGATTGTTGTGCCGACTGCGGCAACAACATCCCGTGCTGTGCCGTCGCCGCCTGCAAAGACGAGGAGGTCTGCCCCGGCATCACGGATTGCAACGCAGGCAGCCTCTGTGTCAGTTGCAGTCGTCTGGTTCCCGCAGTGATAGTGGATGGTATAGCCGGTGATGCCGGCTGCAAGCATTGCATCTTCACCCATTGGCCCGGATGCGGTGAGGAACCTGGTTTTGGTTTTTCCAAGGTAGGAGAGGGCTTCTGCTGCCCGTCTGCAGGAGCGGGGTGTTGCACCCCGCCGGAGAGCCTCCAGGGAGAGACCGTCGGTCCCTTTGAGCCCGACTGTCCCTCCAAGACCTGCAATCGGGTTGATCACAAGCCCGACTGACACCATCACGATCGCTTCGGGAGGTTTGCAAGTGACTCTTTGATCAGGTCATCAGGGCATTCGTAATCGATGATCTCGCCTGCATGGTAGGCATCGTATGCAGACATATCGAAGTGGCCGTGGCCGGAGTTGCAGAAGAGGATCGTCTTCTCCTCGCCGGTCTTTTTACAATCGAGTGCGACATCGATTGCACCTTTTGCTGCATGTGCTGCTTCAGGAGCGATGATGATCCCTTCAGTCCTGGCAAAGATCTCTGCTGCTTCAAAGATCTCGTTCTGGAGATATGATCTCGGGGTGATGATACCGTCATGGACGAGCCGGGAGACGATCGGCGAGTCGCCATGGTAGCGGAGGCCGCCTGCATGGAGGGCTGGCGGGATGAAGTCGTGGCCGAGGGTGTACATCTTCAGCATCGGGGTGAGGCCTGCAACATCGCCATAGTCATATTCATACAGCCCCCGTGTCAGTGTCGGGCAGGCAGCCGGTTCGACCCCGATGATCTCGGTCCCTGTTGCCTTCCCGGTCAGCTTGTCGCCTGCAAACGGAAACGCGATCCCGGCAAAGTTCGATCCGCCGCCGACGCTCCCGATGACGTAATCAGGATAGGTATCTTCCATTGCGAGCTGTTCGCGTGCTTCAAGCCCCATGATGGTCTGGTGGAGGCAGACATGGTTTAAGACAGAGCCGAGTGCGTAATGGGTGTTGCCATTGGTGGCTGCATCCTCGACAGCTTCGGAGATGGCAATCCCAAGCGATCCCGTGGTCTCTGGATCTTTCTCAAGCATTGCACGGCCGGCAGCCGTTCGCGGGCTTGGGCTTGGGATGCATTCTGCACCCCAGACTTCCATCATGGATTTCCGGTAGGGTTTGTGCGCATAACTTGACCTGACCATGTAGACAGTACATTCGAGTCCAAAGAGGCTGGTTGCAAAGGAGAGGGCTGATCCCCACTGGCCCGCACCGGTCTCGGTTGCGATCCGCTCGGTTCCCTCTTTCATATTGTAGTATGCCTGGGGAACTGCGGTGTTTGGCTTGTGGCTGCCTGCGGGGCTGACACCTTCGTACTTATAGTAGATCTTTGCCGGTGTCTTGAGGTACTGCTCAAGCCGGTGGGCACGGTACAGGGGAGCCGGCCTCCAGAGCTGCAGAATCTCCCTGACTTCATCCGGGATAGGGATCTCACGCTTCTGGCTCATCTCTTGTCCGATCAGCTCCATTGGAAAGATCGGGGCGAGATCGTCTGGTCCAACCGGCTTGCCTGTTGCCGGGTGGAGCGGCGGGTCAAGGGGAGAGGGGAGATCTGCCTGGATATTGTACCAGGTCTTTGGCATGCTCTCCTCGTCAAGATATATTTTTGTCCTCATAGTACACAAACTCCTCTTAGGGTAAAAGTATGTTGTATGATGTACACATTTGTACTCAAAACTTATAAAGAAACCGCCTGAACCGATATGACCAAAATGTTAATACCTCGTAATGCCGAAAGACACTAGTATGAAGAGTCTGTCTTTTCTCGTGCTTGTTACACTTCTTGTAGCGGGCGTTCTGGTATCAGGGTGTATGGATCGTGAAGAGGTGCTCCACGACACAACCCTGACGTTGGATAGTGGAAAGTTTGTCACCTACGATCTGGAGGCAGGTACCTACTGGATTCACGTCACCTCTGATGAGAAGGTGGATGTTGCCTTTGACACCGCCTCCACCTATGACAGGAAAGGCGTCACCGTCTACGATCAGGTGATCACCCTCGGAAGCGCAGCCAAGATGAAGGTTGAAAATCCCGGCAGATTCCTTGGAATTGGTGCTAAGGAGGCGTCTGTAACCCTGAAGATTGTAAAGAACCCGGCAAACCGGTGAACTGCGTGGGCAGCATTCTGCCCTCTTTTTCAAATTGTTTACACCATCCGAAAAGCGAATGCCCTGTTCCGGCGGGAGGTTATCCCAAATACAATCTTTTTTCAGGGCCTATACACGCTTTTTTTCAGGAAAACTGTCCATTCGATATCCTTAAATAATAACATAAACCCTTATCAATTATGTCGGCTTTTCAATGCCCGAAATGCGGCGCACCCATGAAAGTGGACTCCGGCATACATTTTTCGAAGTGCGCATATTGTGAGAGCACGGTTTTTGTGGATCGGGCAGGCGTGATGTTTTTTTACGCACTCCCCTTCACAATCAACGAGGATAAAGCAAAAGCCATATTCAGGCGCTGGACAGCAGGGCCTCTCATGGCAAAGGAGCTTGAGAAAGGAGCTGAAATAACGTCATTTACAAAGATCTACTTCCCCGTTTACCAGTTTAAGCGGGATGAGAACGGACGGGAGAAGATTCTGGTCAGGCCAGCGAAAGGAACAACCCTGCCGGGTATGCAGGAGCTCAAGATCCCGCCAGGCGATATCACCCTCTATGACAGTTCATTTGATGCAGGTGATGCACTGGTTGAGGAGGTTGAGATCAATATGGACGCATACCTTGAGGAGATGCCGGGCACCCCAAAGGAGCAGTCGCTCATCTACTTCCCGATCTATTCGGTCACCTACTCCTTCAATGGCGAGGAGTTCAATGCCATAATCGATGGGTCAGGCGGAACAGTCTATGCAGGGACATTTCCAACGAGATCCTCGTTTCCGTACATGCTTGTTGCCGGTGCCGGGTTTGGGATCGCCTTTATCGGAGCGCTTCTCGGGGGGATTGTCGACGCCATCTTCTTCATCCTGGTTGTTATCGGGCTTGGCGTGTCGCTTTACCTTGGCCACCGGGTCACACGGGAGGTCTGAGAGATGAGCCAGAAGATTGTTTTCGGGATGAACTGCCCCTCATGCGGTGGCAGAATCGATATCCAGGAGGGTGAGCAGCTTGCCCTCTGCCCGTTCTGTGAAGCCGCCCATTCACTTGTTGTTGATAAGGGTGTTGGCAAGATCAGGCTGAAAAATACTCTTGATGCCGGGAAGGCAGAAGAGATTGTCAGGGCCTGGTTCAAAAAAGGGCTCAAGGCCCGCGATCTGACGGAAGAGTCACGGATAACCGAGGTCTCCTCGCTGTATCTTCCCTTCTGGAGGCTGGTCGGCCAGGGCAGGGCTATTGCCTGCGGGTATACCGAGCGGCAGGATACAGATGATAAGGGGAATACACAGACCTCCACTGATTACTACGAGAGGGTTGTTGACCGGGAGTTTACCTGGACTGAGATCGCCTGTGACAGCGGGGATATCGGCGTTACGACCCTCCGAAATACCGAGGGGGAAGCCGCTCCACTTGAGGAGGGTGAAGTTCCGACCTTTGAGCCGACGAGTTCGCGGGATGATGCAAATGACCGGGCCAAAGAAGGGATCAGGAACATGGCACTGGCAGAGGCCACTGCCGGGATTGAAAATGTCACCTTCTCACGGTCATTTATTCTGCCAAAAGGGTTTGAGCTGGTCTACTACCCGTTCTGGATCGTCAGGTTCAGGTACAAGGAACGCGGGTATTTCGCGATTGTGGATGGGGTAACAGGCCAGATCCTCTCGGGGAGGGCGCCTGGGGATCCACTCTACCAGACGCTCATCATCGGGTTTGGATCTGCGGTTGCCGGCAGCCTGACCGGGTTTGGCATCTCGATGCTTGCCGCAGACGATGGTCTTGGCTTCCTGCTGATTATCGTCGGTCTGGTGATGATAGCCGGAGCCTACTACAAGTTCAGGTATGGATCAGAGATTGTGGAAGGTGACCGGCCGGGTGCTTCGGCAGGTATGGATATGTCGAAGCTGAAGGGATCGGTTTCGATTGGAAAGCCGCAGATCAGGTTTGGACGGTGAGCTTTGCTATGTTACGACTGAAATCATTAGCCTGTACATCATGCGGGGCGTCTCTCTCGGCAAAGAAACGTGACCTCGCACTCGCCTGCCCGAAATGTGAAAAGATCATGGAGTTTGATACCGGGAACCTCAATGATCTGGTAACCCGGGTGGCAGGTTTTGGAACAGAGAAAGGCGGAGAGAAGATCTATATCCCGTTCTGGGTTGTGGATGCTGATCTCAATGTCACGGACAAGAAAGTGATCGGAGGACGGATCGGACGGTTCTTCAAAGGCCAGAAGCAGTTATCAGGGCAGATGAAGTTCTGGATATGCGCAGCAGATATTGAAAATGACCAGAGAAAAGAATGGAATATGGAATATACGCTCAAACAACCATCATTTACAGAACAGAACGGTTTCCAGAGGGTTGACCGCCTGCCGGTTGTGATGAACCGGGAAGATGCGGCACAGGCTGCTGAATTTCTGTTCCTGCGCCATGAGGTTGAGATATCCGGAACACTCCAGTCTCTCACCTATGACTTCACGGTTCATGGAAAAGAGCTTATATACCTACCATTTTACAAGAGCAATGCAAAATATATGAGTGGATTGTAGTTGACAAAACCCTTACGTTGGAGATGATAGAGATGAAACAGGAAGATAAACGATTTCAGATGGGATGGGCAGCAGTTGCCCTTATGTTTGGTGTCGCACTGCTTGTGAACTATTTCAGGGAGGGCGATATCTATATTGTCGTGTCGGTATTCTTTGTCGGTCTGGCATTGATACTGGCAGGGCTCTCAATGGGTGTTGGCACCCAGAACAAGTACCTTCTCGGGTTCGCAGGCATACTTGGACTTATTGGCGTTGTGGCGCTTGCGTTACGGCCAGTCTGGCCGATTGTCGACATCGGGCTGCTGCTTGGCGGTATCATTGCCGGAGCGGCGCTTGCATTCATGGTCTATACATTTGCCAGGAAGTAGGAATTGAGGACGGAAAAAAAATGGCAGATCTCAGGGAACGAGTCGAGGATGATCGCGGGCTGATCAAGCAGATCCAGCTTGCGATCCCTGGATTCAGAGGATACAGGAAACGTGAGGATCTTCGTATTGCAGATAATCTTCTCAGGATACAGCTTGCCGACAAAATCCGTGATGACTGTATGGCTCCAATTATGCAGTCACGGGAGGCGGCATCACGGGCACTGGAGCTGCCGGTGATGAATGATCTTGGAACACTCATCCAGTCACTGAAGACGCTTGAGGCAAAGATCCGTCATGCAGACCAGGGGTATTCGGGGATCAACCCGAATTTCCGGATCGACGAGAGTCAGCTGGATACCCTGTACGAGTATGATCTCTCCATGCTCGAGTATGTGAACGGGCTGAAGGAAGCAGCAGAGAAGATCCTCGCTGATGCGGAGATCGGAGATTTCAAGGCGGTCGGGCCGGCCTGCCGTGAAGCAAAGGCAGGTGTGATTCAGTTTGGCACTGTCTTTCGGGAGCGGCACCAGGTAATGGCTGATCTGGGGGCAATCTGATGGTATTTTTCAGGCGTTCAAAAGATACGGGAGCGGGAAGCGACATCAAGGGAACAGAGGCCCGGAAACTCTTCTACTGGGTGGAGGAGCATAAGGGCGAGAACGTGATGTGGCGGCTCCCCCAGAATGTGATGTGGAACGATAACGTCCTTGTCCGTGAGGATGAGTGGGGTATCTTCTTCCGTGACGGCAAGGCCATGCAGGTCTTTGACCGGCCGGACCGCTACGCACTCACAACCCAGAACATCGCCGGGCTCCAGGCACTCTCCGCAACCCTTGTGGGTGTCAAGCAGATCGGCGAGTTCTACTGGGCACAGAAGCGGGAGTTTCGGGGAACGTTTGGGACATCTGAGCCTCTGACCTTCCGTGACACCGACTTTGGGGTTGTCAGGATCCGGATCTTTGGCCAGTTTGCGTACAAAGTTGCCGATCCGATGCTGTTGATCACCCAGTTTGTCGGTACAAAAGGGATGACAACCTCTGAGGAGATCATCAGCTGGCTGAAAGACCAGATCATCATGATCCTCAATGATACCCTCGGCGAGCTGAAGACCCACAAGCAGATGGGCATTCTCGATATGCCTGCGTATCTCACCGAGATAGAGCAGTTGTGCCTTTCAAAGCTTGGGTCCGAGACGAGCAACTACGGTCTCTCCATCACCAAGTTCTCAGGCCTGAATATCAACCTCCCCGAAGAGGTGCAGGAGGCTGTTGATAAACGCGGTGCGATGTCTGCACTTGGTGTCAACTTCATGCAGTACCAGTCCGGCCGTGCAATCGAGAATATCGGACGGGGTGCTGCAGAGGGCGGCGGCGGTGAAGGAGCCGGGTTTGCCACACTCGGTGCCGGTATGGGCGCCGGTATGGGTATGGGCAATGTTATGGGCCAGTCCATGGCAGGCGGCGGCGGTCCCGCTGCACCGTTTGGTGGCGGGGGTCAGCAGCAGGAGGCACCGCAGCAGCAGCAGACTGTTGCCTGTGTCAAATGCGGCCAGCAGATTTCACCCGGCACAAAATTCTGTCCCCACTGCGGTTCACCGCAGGTTCAGGAGAGCGAGCCGTGCGGGAGTTGCGGTGCATCTGTGAAGAAAGGGATGAAGTTCTGCCCCGAGTGCGGTGCTAAAATGGATGCCGGGCCCAAAACGTGCGGGAAATGCGGCGAGGAGCTTGCACCCGGTACAAAGTTCTGTGCAAACTGCGGAACACCGGCTGAGTAAAGAGATCTTTTTTATTTTTTTCCTGGCAGGCAGGAGTCGCAGCTGCCGCAGCTGGTTTTCCCATATTCTTCCCCAAAGATGGCGAGGAGGTGTCTGCGGCGGCAGGTTGCTGATTCGCACCATTCCTGCATGAGCGCGAGTTTCCGAAGCCGGATCTCGCGGTCTTTCTGGTTCTGGTACTCTTTTTCGATAAGTTTCCCTGCGATCACGAAGTCCTGCCTGCTGTAAAAGAGGAGGGATTCGGCGGGTTTGCCGTCCCTACCAGCTCTGCCGCTCTCCTGGTAGAAGGACTCGATATCTTTTGGAGGATGGTAGTGGACGACGAACCGGACATCGGGTTTGTCGATCCCCATCCCAAACGCAACAGTTGCCGAGATGACCTGCGTATTGTTCTTCAGGAATGATTCCTGTATCCGTTCGCGTTCGTTTCCCGGGAGTCCGGCGTGGTAGGAGAGGGCAAGGATATGCCGTTTCCGGAGTTTTGCTGCGATCTCGTCTGCTGCGTTTCTTGAACGGCAGTAAATGATCCCGGATCCGTTCCTGTGGCCTGCGATGAATGCAACAAGTCTCCGGAACCGTTCTGAATCGCTTTTTTCGAGGAGTGCGGTATACCGGATGTTTGTACGGTCAAAGCCGCCGACATACTGGCGGGGGGATCTGAGGCGGAGCTGGGTGGTGATATCGGATCTCACCTCCTCAGTTGCAGTGGCGGTGAGGGCGATGATCGGCGTGTGTGGGAAGAGATCGCGGATGATCCGGAGTTCCCGGTAGTCTTTCCGGAACTGGTGCCCCCACTGGGAGATGCAGTGGGCTTCATCTATTGCAAAGAGTTTCGGCTGGATTGACCCAAGGAGTGCCTGGAATGCAGGGAGGCTCAGGCGTTCCGGGGAGACGTAGAGGATACTGATCGCCTGGTTTCTGAGATCCTCCTCAACTGCCTGCCGCCTGTCATAGGTCTGGTTTGAGGTGAGGAGGGCAGCTGCGATCCCCTGTCCCCTGAGATCGTCGACCTGGTCTTTCATCAGGGCGATCAAGGGTGAGATGACGATTGTTGTACCCCCGAGGAGGAGGGCGGGGAGCTGGTAGCAGAGGGATTTGCCGCCGCCGGTTGCCATGACGGCGAGGACGTCCCTGCCTGCGAGGAGGTCATCAACGATTGCCTCCTGGTTTGGCCGGAATGTCCGGTGGCCAAAGTATGCTTCCAGGGTCTGCTGGGAGGTGGTGTCATCCTTCATGGGATCTCACCGAAGGTTCGATACTCACGGTAGCTGACAAGCACAAGCCAGAGGAGGGCGCCGAGTGCCGGGGCGAGGATGAAGAGGAAGAGGTAATCGGGATAGAATGAGCCAAGGAGGGTGATCCCGGCTGCTGCCTGCATGACCCGGCCGCTCTTCTGGTGGGTTCGTATCCAGACTGCTTCGCTCTTCATGGTCCATGGTGTCCGGATGCCGATCAGTTTGTTTGGTTTTCTGAGGCGGGGGAGGAGGATCGAGGTCCCAAGGTAGAGGAGGGAGAAGAGGATCGGGAAGAAGAAGTTTGTGGGGACCGGGTAGCCGGTTGCGGTGAGCCCGGCAAATACCTGGATACCAAGGAGAAAGGCGAGCAGCAGAACGATGAACCAGCCGGTGGCTCTCCTGGTCTGTGTGTCGCCTGACCCAAACTCCCGTGAGAGAAGAGCAAGGCCAATTCCTGTGGCGATGATGAGTGCCGGCAGGATCGCGATGCCGGTGCGTGCATCTGCCCAGGCATCGGGTTCGCCCGCGATATTCCAGTGTATCGGAACGGTGTCGGGGGCAGCCGGCCAGACCAGGGCTGCAAGGAGGAGGGATGCGGCGATGATGGTATAGAATGCGATCCGGTGGGTTTCCATTGTGTGGTGATCCCTGTTGATCGCTCATCCTGAAAAGGGCTCTGGATCGCTTTTTCTTCAGAGACTCCTGATGGTTCAGTACTGCAAAGCGGGATGGTTTCTTCTGTTCTCTGCCCGCACGTTCGCTGTTGGGTGTTCAGAAGGATTTTAGTGCAATGGAAATAGAGAGGAGGAGTTATGAGGAGATCCAAACGTAAAACGGTGTCTGTCCCAGGCGGCGTGGTGACATACTGTAGTGCAGGGGAAGAGGAGGCAGGGGATCCGCTGATCCTCGTTCACGGTGGGCCTGGGGGAAGCTATGATGCATTTGAACCGTTCCTGTTGCTTGCCGGGGCACGGCCGGTGATCTGCTATGACCAGCTCGGATCGTTTCGCTCCCCTGCTGCTGTTGATGAGTCGCTGCTCTCGCCTGAGCGGTTCGCCCAGGAGCTGCATGCAGTCAGGACGGCGCTTGCACCGGGGCGGGTGCATCTCTTTGGCCATTCGTTTGGGGCGATGGTTGCACTCGCCTACATTGAGCAGTTTGGGCAGGATGAGATAGCATCCCTTGTGCTCGCCGGGCCCCTCATCTCGTCTCCACGCTGGGAGGAGGACCAGCGGCGGCTGCTTGCCGGGATGCCGCCGGATACCCGGGCGGTAATCGAGATGCACGAGTCATGCGACGTCTATGATTCGCCCGCATACCAGGAGGCGATGATGGAGTACTACCGCCGCCATGTCTGCCGGATGGATCCCTGGCCGGACTGCCTGAACCGGATGTTTGAGCGTCTGGCAGTCCCGATCTACCTGGCGATGTGGGGGCCATCTGAGTTCACGGTCCGGGGGAGCCTCCGGTCCGTGGATATGAGGCACGTGCTGCCGACGCTCCGGCTGCCGGTGCTCTATACCTGCGGCGAGTTTGATGAGGCACCACCCATCTCTGTCCGTGATTTTGCCGATATGACCGACGGAGCGGTGGTGAAGGTCTTTGCCGGGGCATCACACATGCATTTCCTCGAGGCAGAAGATGAATATCTGGCGATGATGGAGGCGTTCCTGGCGGGGACGGAGGAGGGGAGGTGAAGTGAAGAGAGAGAGAGGGGGGGGTGAGAAGGTGAGGTGGATTGAGAGAGACGGATGGAAAGGAAGGGCAGGAAGGGAAAGGAAAAGAACGGGAGAGGAGGGTGCCTCTCAGGTGACAAGGGGGGGGTTTGAATATCTCTTGTACTAGTACTGCTCACAACAATAACACGATCTTTTTCTTTTGCAATTTTGCTCCTCTCACGCAACAGAAACACTCACACCATGCAGGGTGTGGCTCTATATACCTGGGACAGCGACCCTGAAATGAGCAGAAAAAAACAGATCAGAAGAGAGTTTTCAATCATCAGGAGTGTACACTCTGAAGACCATACATTGAGCCAACACGAATAACACGATTACCATTGTTGTCCGGGTGGTTTCCACCCCCCCTTAGCCCGGAACGTTTGGGATGGGATGGGATGGGATGGGTGACAGGGTAATTTTCACACAGCTATTCTTAACACAGATACTCTTACACAGATACTTTACACTGATTTTCTTACACGGAAATGCTGCTTGCAGAAATGATGCTCCGAAATGATGCTCCAAAATGTTGCTGCAGAATGTTGATGCAGAAATGCTGATGCAGAAATGCTGATCCGGATTTTTTTCAGACGCACACACACTCACATACTCACACACTCACATACTCACCTACCCCCACACTCAAACACTCAAACACTTACACTCCGCACGGCAACCACCTATTACCTGGCTTTGCAAACGAGATTGTATGCTAAGAACGAGCGTAAATGACGAACTTTCAGGGCTTCAGAAAGTCAATCCAGGCACAGGAGTCGCCTTTGGAGAAGAACCCTTTATGAGCGGAAATCCACGTGCGGGTGATTTGCACTGTGCGGGAGATTTACACTGTGCGGGAGAGATCCCTGCCCGGGGGGTCTGCTGATGGCATTTACAAAATCCCTCTCCCTTGCCGATCATCTCCATCCCTATCTTGAGTCCTACCATGCAGAAGGCCGATCCATATCGGCACTCGCCTCCCGCCTCTTCACCGAGTACTTCACCGGGACATCGGGGATTTCGGGAATATCAGGAGTATCGGGGGTATCAGGAGTTTCAGGAGTATCCAGGAGTAACGAAGATGATGAGAATGTTCTGGCAGGGAAGATTGCCGACATCAGGTACAGCCTGATACAGCAGGATCTTGACCGTGTCAGGGCTGATCTTGCTGCCATCGAGCAGGAGCTGAACCAGGCCAAAACCACCTTCCAGGCGGTGGCAGAGCAACGCAACGCCCAGAGACACCAGCAGGAAACCCTGCTCCTGAAAGAGATCGACCGCGAATTTGCGGACCTCACAGCCAATGGAACGGCTGTGGCAGCCAGGGAGGCTGCGGGTGCACGTGTCAGTGCAGGTGCAGGGGGAGGGACTGATCCAGGCGTACCTGCTGGCCCGGATCCTGGCATCAGAAAGAATGAGGCGGGCCGCTACCGTGCCTGGGCCCGTGGCCTCCACCTTGAGGGATCTGATCCCATCAGCATCATCAACCACAGAATCGCCGCCATCGCCACCCGCACGGGCCAGCCATCAGCCGAGGTCAGGGAGGCACTGTACCGGCACCTGCCGGGGATCGAGGAGGTGATGTGAGGGGAGGGGGAGGTATGATGAAGGGGTGGAGGGGTTACGAAGAATATCGGTTCGTTGCCGGGTGGTTTCACTTCGAACACTTTTCAACCCCATTTACCCCTTATTTCAAAATCAAACCGAAATCCTTGTTGCAGTGACATTTCGGAGCAATATTTTGGCACCCCTGATCCCGATTTTCACCCTCGCAATGTAGCCCATTTGATGTTGCCGGGTAGTTTCACCAAAGCCATTATTCCAGCTCATTTAAGCTGGTTTCAAATTTTAACGGAAATCCTTGTTGCACAGAAATCTCCTTTCGGCAATTCCACATTACCATCTCAGTTTTCAACCACACAGTGCAGCCCTTTTTTTGTTGCCATTTAGTTGCCGGGTAGTTGCAGATGAACCATTAATTCGCCCATATTCCCATCTTTTTCAAAATTCAAGGAGATTCCTTGTTGCAGGAAAAATTCCACCAGTTTTTTCCCTCTTAATCATCACGTTTGCCGGACTTCCGGACTTGTGTTGTGGTTCTATTTGACGGGTATTTGACAGCCATAGAAAGAAAACGCTGATTCAAGCTCTAATCGCGGATACAAGCAATTCTGTATTTGATGGGTATTTGACGGGTATTTGACAACCATAATGCGAAAAGGTCATTTCAAGCCCTGATTTCAAATCAGAGCAAAATTGTATTTGATAGAGAGAGTGATAGCCAGAGCAGATGACAGGCTTTTGATAGTGGAAACAATATGATAGTGGAGTCCATACAGACCAACGGTCAGAATAGTGCATGGTCACAAGTGATTCCGAATTTGAGCAATACTTCGCATGGAATGAGAAATCAAAGTCTTTATCGTTGGTGGAGAGAGAGTAATCCTTCAGAATACCCAATAAGTGAGTGTATCGCAGATCCACACTGCAAGATCCGTCCTGACGATCATTTTCATTGTCCAGCTGTGGCATACACTTCATACATACAACCCGTAAGAAAAGCTCAGAACAAACTTCCATTAAACCAGGTAGCAAATCCATGAACCATAACGGAAATCATATCGAATCACGGCTCTGGGCAGCAGCCGATGAGCTGCGTGCCAACTCCAGGCTGAAGTCATCTGAATACTCAGTTCCTGTTCTCGGGCTCGTCTTCCTCAGGTATGCTGACCACCGGTTCCAGGCAGCAGCAGCAATGATAGAAGGCGGGGGGAGCGGAAGCAAAAGCGTTGGCAGGAGCCGTCGGCGGACAATTGGCCCTGACGATTACAAGGCACAAGGTGTTCTCTTCCTGCCTGAGGAGGCACGATTTGGGACGCTGATGAGGCTCACGGAGGCATCCAATATCGGAGAAGCGATCAACGAGGCGATGCGGGCAATTGAGGTTCATAACCAGGATCTGAAGGGAGTGCTCCCCCGGAACTACAACCGCTTCGAGAATGCATTATTGATGGAACTTCTCAAGACCATGAACTCGATACCGATGGATATCGAGGGAGATGCGTTCGGGAGGATCTATGAGTACTTCCTCGGCAATTTCGCACGGGCAGAAGGACAGAAAGGCGGGGAGTTCTTCACCCCGCTCGCACTTGTCCGGCTGATCGTCGCCATCATCGAGCCGTTCCATGGGAGGATCTATGATCCCGCCTGCGGGTCCGGCGGTATGTTCGTCCAGAGTGCCCGGTTTGTGGAGGAGCACCGGAAAAATCCGGGATCTGATCTGAGCATCTTCGGGCAGGAGAAGGTCGAGGAGACCGTCCGGCTCGGGAAGATGAACCTCGCGGTCCACGGCCTTTCAGGGGATATCCGCGAGGGGAACGCCTATTATGAGGATCTCCACAAATCACCCGGCAGATTTGATTTTGTGATGGCAAATCCCCCCTTCAATGTTGACCGGGTGGATAAGGAGCGGCTGAAAGATGACCCCCGATTCCCCTTCGGGCTCCCCCGTGTTGATAACGGCAACTACCTCTGGATACAGATCTTCTATAGTGCACTCAACGAGAACGGGCGGGCGGGCTTTGTGATGGCGAACTCCGCATCCGACGCCCGAAGTTCCGAGTGTGATATCAGGCGGCAGATCATCGCCGACCGTGCCGTCGATGTGATGGTCGCCGTCGGCTCGAACTTCTTCTATACCGTCACCCTCCCCTGCACCCTCTGGTTCTTTGATAAAGCCAAGCGGAAGACCGACCGGGCCGACCAGATCCTCTTCATCGACGCACGGCATATCTACACCCAGGTCGACCGTGCCCACCGGGACTGGACACCCGCACAGATCGAGTTCCTCGCCAATATCGCCCGCCTCTACCGGGGCGAGGCAGCAGAGAACCTCCACGAAAGTGCTGACCTGATGGCTGAGCACTTCCCGGACGGAACCTACATCGATATCCCCGGCCTCTGCAAAGTGGCGACCATCGAGGAGGTGGAGGCACAGGGCTTCAGCCTCAATCCAGGCCGGTATGTGGGAGTGAAGGCACGGGAAGAGGATGACTTCGACTTCAGGGAGCGGCTTGAGGAGCTGAACGAGGAGCTGGAGTTGCTCACCCTGGAGGCGAGGGAGCTTGAGGAGCGGATCGCGGAGAATGTGGGGAAGTTATTGGAGGGGGAATAGGAAAAGATATTACTCCAGACATACAGAAGAGCATAAATTGCTATCTGCGGCAACTATTCGAAATTCCGAAGAGTTCAAATAGATAAGTGAAAAGATGTACAAAAGAGTGTACCTGAAAAGCTACATACTGATCAGATCTTTACCATTAATAAGGATCAAGAGGAGAGCAAGCTCTTGGAATCTCCTGATTATGTAACTTCAGTGTATGATAAATAAATTAGTAAAAATATCAGGGGTGGAGCGGATTTCGTGGCGGGAAAATGGAATAAAATATCTTTAGGTGAGGTTTTAACTTTTCAAAGAGGATTTGATATCACAAAAGCTGAACAAAAGAATGGATCATACCCTGTTTTCTCTTCCTCTGGCTATAAATCAAATCATTCTGAATATAAAGTTCGAGGTCCAGGTGTTATCATTGGTCGAAAGGGTACTTTAGGTACTGTTTTCTATTCAAAAACAAACTTTTGGCCACATGATACCACTCTTTGGGTGAGAGATTTTCACAACAATGAGCCGAAATTCGCTTACTATTTCCTTCAAACAATGGGCTTCGAGCGATTAGATGCTGGAGCCTCAAACCCTACTCTCAACCGGAACCACATACATACCCTTAAAATCAAATGGCCTCCCCTCCCCACCCAACACAAAATCGCCGCCATCCTCTCCGCCTACGACGACCTCATCGAGAATAACACCCGGCGCATCAAAATCCTTGAGGAGATGGCGCAGAACCTCTACCGCGAGTGGTTCGTCAAGTTCCGCTTCCCCGGCCACGAGCACGCCCAGTTTGTGGACTCGCCTCTGGGGCGGATTCCGGAGGGGTGGGAAGTAATGGAGTTAAGAAACATTGTTGTTCTCTGTCGAAATGGTGTTCAACCAAAGGAATATCCAGAAGAAATTTTTGAATACTTTAGTTTTCCTGCATATGATTCAGGGAAGTTGCCTGCAATTGAAAAAGGTAGTGAGATTAAAAGTAGCAAATATCTAGTACCACAGGACTGTGTATTAGTCCCGAAATTGAACCCTCATATATCCAGAGTATGGCTTCCAAAACCAAAAAATAATCTTCGGTCTATAGCTTCAACTGAATATCTCATTTTAGAACCCAAAAGGGGTTCTTCAGCATATTATTATGTTTTTTTTAGTCGACCAGAAATGATAGAGAAACTTGCAGGTCGTGCTGATGGAACATCAACTAGTCATAAGAGACTTAAACCAGTTGATTTTTTAGATCAGTTAGTAGTTATGCCACCAGACTCTATTACGGATTCTTTCGACTTACAAATAATACCTATGATGGATATAATAGATACTTTAATTAATACTAACACCACCCTCCGCACCACCCGCGACCTCCTCCTCCCCAAGCTCATCTCCGGCGGGGTGGATGTTTCAGAAATAGATATAACGATTCCAGTTGAGGTTAAAACATGACTGATACTGTTTTTACAAAAGTTGACTATGATCTCAATTCTCTGATAAAATATATTAGCATGGGGAATATTGGGCTGCCTGATATCCAGCGACCCTTTGTCTGGAAGAATACCAAGGTGCGTGATCTCTTTGACTCAATGTACAGAGGATATCCGGTTGGGTACCTCCTTTTCTGGAAGAATGCTCTTACCGATGATAACCAAATCAATAAAGCGAAAAAAACCATCGGATCAGATCCAAAGCAGAAAACTCCAGATCTTGTCATTGTAGATGGTCAACAGCGCCTAACGTCCCTTTATGCTGTTATAAAGAATATTCCAGTATTACGAGATACCTTTGAGACAGAGCAGATTCGCATCGCCTTTAATCCACTCGAAGAAAAGTTTGAGGTAACTGATGCTGCAATACTTCGTGATAAAGCGTACATTTCAGATATTTCTGTGATATGGAATGATAACACAGATCTCTTTGAAGTTGTTGATAACTATCTGGATGAATTGAGCAAAACCCGTGAAGTAACAGCAGAAGAAAATAAAGCTATTAAAAAAGCCATCAGCAAACTCAATGGCTTGTTGAGCTTCCCATTTACCGCCCTTGAATTGGCATCTGACATCAACGAAGAGGCCGTATCCGAAGTCTTCGTCCGCATTAACAGCAAGGGAACACCGTTGAATCAGGCAGACTTTATCCTGACCCTGATGTCGGTCTTCTGGGATGAGGGGCGTGCCGAACTCGAAAAATTCTGCCGTGAATCACGCAAACCATCAAAAGGAACTGCTTCTCCATTTAACTACTTTATCGAGCCATCGCCAGATCAGCTCCTCCGGGTAAGTGTAGGTGTTGCCTTTAAACGTGCCAGACTCAAGTATGTCTACTCCATCCTGCGGGGGAAGGATCTGGAAACAGAAGAATTCAGTATTGAGAGGCGTGAAAAGCAGTTTGAAATCCTGAAAGACGCCCAGAAAAGAGTCCTGAATCTGCAATACTGGCATGACTTTTTGAACTGCATCCGCCAGGCTGGTTTTCGTAGCAAGGGGATGATCAGTTCAAACAGCAACCTTCTGTTCTCCTATATGCTGTATCTGATCGGCAGAACCGAATACAAGGTTCCAGAGTACGATCTCAGGCAGATTATTGCACGATGGTTCTTTATGTCGGCTGTTACCGGCCGATTTACCAGTTCACCCGAATCTGCGATGGAATTTGATCTTGCCCGGTTGCGGGATGTCAAATCTGCTGATGATTTCGTGAATAATCTGACCAAAATCTGTGAGATTACCCTTACGAACGACTTCTGGGCAGTCAATCTTCCAAACGACCTTGCCACATCATCATCACGGAGCCCGTCACTTTTTGCCTACTATGCAGCCCAGGTATTACTGGATGCAAATGGTTTATTTTCAAAGATAAAAATCGCTGATCTTCTCGATCCAACCACGAATGCACATAAAAGCGCACTCGAACGCCACCATCTCTTCCCCAAAGATTATCTGAAAAACCAGGGATTCCAGGGAACTCGTGAGATTAACCAGATTGCAAACTATGCCCTTGTTGAGTGGGGGGATAACATTCAGATCTCAAATAATGCTCCAGAAGAGTACGTTCCTAAAATAAAAAGCCGGTTTTTTCAATCTGAAATCGAAAAAATGTACCGTCTGCATGCTCTCCCACCAAACTGGGAGCATATGGAATACCGGGACTTTCTGGAGAATCGCAGGGAACTGATGGCACAGATCATCGCAGAAGGGTATAGAATCCTTGTTTCAGGTCAATCAGAGGAAGATACCAGTCCTGATGAAATTAATCTGATATCATTGGTTCAGTCAGGAGAATCCGAAGCAGTTGAGTTCAAGTCCACACTCCGGACGAATCTGCATACAAACAACAGAGATCAGCGAATGGAGCAGTCTGTTCTTAAAACACTCGCCGGTTTCTTAAACACGAATGGTGGAACATTGATCATCGGACTCTCAGATGATGGCAGCCCTGTCGGAATTGATGTGGATGGCTTTGAAAATGAGGATAAGATGAGTCTTCACCTTGTCAATATCATCAAAGCCCGTATGGGGATCTCAGCAATGACCAATGTGCATATTCATTTTGATGATCATAAGAACTCGCGTGTCATGGCCGTGAATTGTCAGAAATCTCCTTCCCCGGTATTTGTGAAAGATAATGAGATAGAACGGTTCTATATCCGGACCGGACCATCCACCACTGAGTTAAGTGCAAGCCAGACACAGGAATTTATCAAACAGAGGTTTCGCTAACGAATCCTCACAGCATTGAGCACCCCCCATGACCACCCCCGCCGATCTCAGCATCCTCCTCCAGGAGGGCGAAGGCGTCACGCTCGAGTACAAGGAGCGAGTGAACGACTCCTTCGCCCGTGAGCTTGTCGCCTTTGCCAATACCGCCGGGGGCCGTGTCCTCCTTGGGGTGCGGGATGACGGGACCGTGAAGGGGATTTCGGATACCAATGATCTCCGTGCCAGAATTCAGGATATCGCCCGGAAATGCGATCCCCCGGTAAAGGTTCTGCTTGAGCGGATCGGCGAGGTGACGGTGGTGACCGTCCGGGAGAGTACAGAGAAGCCGGTCCAGTGCAGTGACGGCTTCTTCTGGCGGCTTGGGGCGGTCTCGCAGAAGCTCTCCCGGAATGAGATCCGGGATCTCTTCCAGCAGGAGGGTGCGATCCGGTTCGATCACTCCGTCTGCACCCGGTTCTCCTATCCTGAGGACTTTGATACCGATAAATTCAGGAACTGGCTTGGAAAGAGCAGCATCTACCGGGATGGATCGGTCGAGGATGTCCTCGTCAATATCGAGGCGGCAGAACGATCAGGGGGGAGGCTCCTCTTCAGGAACGCCGGTGTCCTCTTCTTTGCAAAAGAGCCCCGCCGGTTCTTCAACCAGGCATACATCACCTGCCTCCTCTTCAAAGGCACTGTCAAGGTCCATATCCTTGACCGGAAGGACTTCGACGGCGGCATCATCGCGGATATCGAGGATGCACTCCGTTTCATCGAACGGAACACACGGACCGCATACCGGATCGAGAAACTCCAGCGGGAGGATATACCCGAGTACCCGATGGCAGCACTCCGGGAGGCGATCACAAACGCCGTCATGCACCGGGACTGGTTCTTGGAGGGCGCAAATGTCTTTGTGGAGATATTCACTGATAGAATCGAAGTCTCAAGCCCCGGCGGGCTCCCAAAAGGGATGCAGGTTTCTGATCTTGGCCATAAGAGTGTCCGGAGAAATCCACTCATCGCTGATCTCCTGCACCGGATTGCCTATATCGAAAAAGCCGGAACAGGGATCAAGCGGATGCGGGACGGTGCAACAACGCTTGGCTATCCTGCGCCGGAATTCAGATCAGACAGCTTCTTTTCGGCGATATTCTATCCAATGCCGATTGGTGAGATGGAAAAGGCCGGTGAGGAGACAGGTCGGTACCATGCAAGTACCCCGCAGGTACCCCGCAGGTACCCCGCAAGTACCCCGCAAGTTGTTAACATATTACAAGCCGCATGTGATGAACTCAAATCACGTGATGAGCTTCAGGAAGCTGCGGAACTCAAAGATAGAGAGAACTTCCGTAAAAACTACTTAAAACCCCTTTTAGAAGACGGTTTCCTTGAACCAATGATTCCAGATAAGCCAAGCAGCTCAAACCAGCGGTACCGCACAACCGCCGCCGGACGTGCATTTATCGAAGCGGCTTCGGAGGAGAAGGCCGGTGAGAAAACACGCAGGCACCCCGCAAGTAACCCGCAGGTACCCCGCAGGTACCCCGCAGGTACCCCGCAAGTTGTTAACATATTACAAGCCGCACGTGATGAACTCAAATCACGTGATGAGCTTCAGGAAGCTGCGGGACTCAAAGATAGAGAGAACTTCCGTAAAAACTACTTAAAACCCCTTTTTGAAGACGGGCTCCTTGAACCAATGATCCCAGATAAGCCAAGCAGCTCGAAGCAGCGGTACCGCACAACCGCTGCTGGGCTGGCTCTCATCGAAGCAGCTTTGGAGGAGGAGGAGAGATGACACCGGCAGGGTATACGGAAGACGAACTCGTTGAGAAGCCTGCAATTGAAGTCTTCAGAGAGCTCGGGTGGGAGGCGATCAACGCTTATGACGAGTTCGATCACGGTGTCAGCACCCTGGGCAGGGAGACGAAATCCGAGGTCATCCTCAAGAGAAATCTCCGGGATGCCCTGCTCCGGCTCAACCCGGATGCCCCGCTGGAGGCGATCCATGAAGCCATTGCGGATCTCACCCGTGACCGCTCCCTGATGAGCATGGCCGCCGCCAACCAGGAGATCTATCACCTGCTGAAGAACGGCGTCCGGGTGCCGGTTCCGGACCCCGATGGCGATGGCGAGACGATTGAGCATCTCCGGATCATCGACTGGGAGAAGAGCAGAAACAACGACTTCCTCCTCTGTTCCCAGTTCTGGGTCACCGGGGAGATGCACACCCGGCGGGCCGATCTCGTCGGGTTCGTCAACGGCATCCCCCTCCTCCTGATCGAGCTGAAAGCCGCCCACCGGAGGCTTGAGACGGGATTTTCAGGCAATATCCGGGATTACAAAGACACCATCCCCCAGCTCTTCCGGCCAAATGCGATGATCATCGTCTCCAACGGGAGCCAGAGCCGGGTCGGGAGTGTCACGGCAGGGTGGGAACATTTTGCAGAATGGAAGAAGGTGGGGAGCGAGAGGGAGCCGGGGCGTGTCTCGCTTGAGACGATGCTTCATGGGATCTGTGCACCGGACCGCCTCCTCGATATCGTCGAGAACTTCACTCTCTTCCAGGAGATCCCGGGGGGTCTCATCAAGCTGGTAGCAAAGAATCACCAGTACCTCGGGGTCAACAACGCAATCGATGCCCTCACAGATATCCGTGAACATGATGGAAAACTGGGTGTCTTCTGGCATACCCAGGGGAGCGGCAAAAGCATCTCGATGATCTTCTTCTCCCAGAAAGTGCTCCGTACCATTCCCGGCAACTGGACATTTGTCATCATCACCGACCGGCAGGAACTTGATAACCAGATCTACAAGAATTTCGTATCAGCAGGAGTCGTAACCGAGAGAAGAGCAAAGGCAGATAGCAGTCGCCACCTCCGCCAGCTCCTCACCGAGGATCACCGCTACGTCTTCAGCCTCATTCACAAGTTCAGAACTGAAAAAGGGGAGAGCCACCCTGTGCTCTCTGAGCGGGATGATATCATCGTCATCACCGACGAGGCGCACCGGAGCCAGTACGATACCCTCGCGCTGAATATGAGAACAGCTCTCCCAAACGCCTCCTTCCTCGCCTTTACCGGCACCCCCTTAATCATCACCGAAGAGAAGACCCGGCAGGTCTTCGGCGAGTATGTCAGTGTCTATGACTTCAAGCAGTCGGTCGATGACGGGGCAACGGTTCCACTCTACTATGAGAACCGCATCCCGCAGCTCCAGCTGACAAACGAGAACCTGAATGCAGATATGGCAGAGCTCCTTGAAGCTGCTGAGCTTGACGAGGGACAGGAGAAGAAGCTTGAGCGTGAATTTGCACGTGAATACCACCTGATCACACGGGATGACCGGCTTGAGGCAATTGCACGCGATATCGTCGATCACTTCACAGGACGTGGCTTTCGAGGCAAGGCGATGGTGATCTCAATTGACAAGGCAACTGCCATCCGGATGTATGAGAAGGTCAGGAGCTACTGGGATACCAGGATCAATGAGCTTGTTGCAGAAAGTAACAAAGCAGTTCCCGAAGATCGAAAAGAGATCCTTGAGACGATCGCCTGGATGAGAGAGACGGATATGGCGGTCGTCGTCTCGCAGGGGCAGAATGAGATCAGCGAGATGTCGGAGAAAGGGCTTGATATCCGTCCACACCGCAAGCGGATGGTTGAAGAGGATCTTGAAAAACGCTTCAAGCAGGCAGATGATCCCTTCCGGCTGGTCTTTGTCTGTGCAATGTGGATAACCGGTTTTGATGTACCAAGCTGCTCAACCCTGTATCTCGACAAGCCGATGAAAAACCACAGCCTTATGCAGACGATTGCACGGGCAAACCGGGTCTATCCCGGGAAGGTGAGCGGATTAATCGTCGACTATGTGGGAGTGTTCAGGAATCTTGAGAAGGCCCTCGCCATCTATGGTGCAGGGGGAGAAGGCGATAATCCTGTGGAGGATAAATCTTCCCTCATTGTTGCCCTTCAGACTGCAATATCCGAGACCCGGAGCCTCTGCATGGAGCATGGTGTCGATATTGATGCGATTCAGGCTGCCGAAGGTTTTGAGAGAATCGCCCTGAAGGATCAGGCTGTTGAAGCCCTCCTTGTTTCAGAAGAGGTCAAACGCCGCTTCCTCGATTGGGCAAGCACTGTCTGGCGGCTCTATAAGGCGATCCTCCCCGATCCGGATTCCAGACGGTTTTCCACCCAGGTCCAGCCAATCCGATTCATCGCAGACGCAATCCGCTCGCTCATCATGCCTGTGGATATCTCCAACGTGATGGAGCAGGTGGAGAATCTGCTTGACCGCTCAATTGCAACCGATGGCTACTACATACGGGATAATGATCAGGAATCAGACCAGGATCTCTTTATTGACCTCAGCAAGATAGATTTTGAACAGCTTGGCGGGATCTTCAAGCAGGGGAAGAAACGGACGATAAACGAGAGGCTGAAAGGAAAAGTTGCTCAGAAAATGATGAAGATGATCAGGCTCAACCGCACCCGGATGAACTATCTTGAACAGTTCCAGAAGATGATCGAGGAATATAATTCCGGGAGATTAAGCGACGAGGAGCTCTTCCACCAGCTCGTTGCCTTCACAAAGAGCCTGAATGAGGAGGAGCAGCGGACAGTCAGTGAACAGCTGGATGAAGAGGAGCTTGCCATCTTTGACCTGCTGACAAAGCCAACAATCGAGCTCTCAGCTTCTGACAGGAAGAGAGTGAAGGCAACCTCGAAGAAGCTGCTTACCACCCTGAAGGAGGAGAAGCTGGTTCTTGACTGGCGTAAGCGCCAGCAGACGCTCTCAGATGTCCGCCGTACCATAGAACAGATGCTGGATGAGTGCCTGCCGGACATCTACACGACAGAACTCTATGAAGAGAAGACGGTTGCCGTCTTCCAGCATGTCTATGATGCGTATTACGGGGCCGGGCAGAGTGTGTATGCGGCGGGGTGAAGAGTGGTTGCATAAAAAATAAGTAAACATATCTATATGCATACTACTGGATCTGTGGTCTATTGGTTTTTATCCTTGTTTTTCTAAGCCGGTAAATTGCATACGTTCAAGATATCTTTTCCGAATCTCCATTGCAACACCATCCCCAAACCCCCACACAATTCACCCCCGGCCTATAGAGGATTTATATACAATAATACGAATAAGAGAAGCCACCCGGCAAATCAAAGAAGAAGGAGGGAAGGGAAGGGAAAAACCCATTCTCTTCTAGCAGAGATCCGGAACGGTATCTGCCCACTCCTCCACGGTGTTCATAATGGCGTTGTCCTCAAAGCTCGTGAGCCTGACAACCCGTCTTGCAAATGTGAGAGCATAATTCTCCCCATTCGGATCGCGGCACCTGAGCTGGCATGAGTAGCTGTCCCGTGCAGCATCCCTGTGGGGAGTGCCACCCACTGCTGCTGTCAGGGCAGCATTGTCAAGGACAGCTCCGGCAGCCGCATTCATCCCGGCAGTTGTCTGTGCAGTCACGGTTGCGGCACCAAGCCGCCTCCCCTCAGCATCCAGGTATACGATCCGGGCCGTATACTGCTCACGTCCACGGGTAACCCCGGGGATCGTCTCGCCGCCCTGTTCGTAGGGGACACAGCCAAACGGGTTATCTGCAAGCACGGATCCAACCACGGTATCAAATGCCGCGGTATCGACAAACGGTGTCGGAAGGTTCCGGACCGCTGTCTTGTTGTTTCGTATCTTTACAAAGTCGACAGACATTGTTCTCAACTCGATGCCAGGGGAGGGGATTTGAGAGATGCATTGCCTGCATACCTCCGGACCTCCCTGCTCCCCCGGCACATACACTGTTGGCATACCCGGGTATTGGGAGTCAGCCGACTCCGGAGATTGGACGTGTTTTTTTCCTGGAGACACCGCCTGGAAGGTGGGATGAAAAAAGAGGTTTCTGAAGCAGAAGAGAGTCCTGTTGCTCAAAAAAGAGATGAATGTCACGAAGACCTGCATCCACAGGAGCATCTCTTCCGGTACAGATAGTACCCAAGGCAACAGACAAGAATGATACCGGCACCAAGACCGGCAACAAGACCCATGCTCAGGTGACCTTCCTCAACCTCGACCTCAATCTGGCCGGATTCCCAGACCACGTTTCTTGTTGACTGTTCAAGCAGCTGAAAGACAACATAGGTGTCGCCTTCATGATCACCATAGATATGCACATGATCGCCGTGATCCGAGACACGGGCAAATCCGGCTGGTGCACCATCTGCTATCCGGGCGGACATCGCATAGATGCCATCCGGATTCCTGCTGCCGTGGTACAGCGGAATAAATGCTCCGTCTTCTCCAATGAAGTTCGCCATCAGCTCGATGTCATCGCCCTCATGGATGTGCGGGAGTTCGCCATGCCAGTGGTCATCATGGAAATCCGCAACCACATTTCCGGTGCTCCGGTCAATGATCTCAAGTTCTGCGACCGTTACCTGTGCCGAGGCAGCACTACAGAAGAGGAGTGCTGCAAGCAATACAATTATGATATTCCGAATCATGGTTCATCGTGTCCTGATACGCAGAAAGCGGGTCACAGCAAGCCTTTTTTCAGGGCCACAACACCGCCTGCATCACCACCCTGAGAATCAGGGTTGGTGGATCATTCATTGTCTATTCGGGCATAATGAGAAATCGCCAAAAAAGGTTCGCTTTGGAGAAGAAAAGAGAGATTCTCTCGATTATAGCAGTTTTTCCAAAAATTATGAGGTTTTGCGGACTCAGGCCGGATGCAAGAGTCTCGTCCACACTGACTCCTGTTCACTCCAGGAGAAGGCAGCCGGCGAGGCATGACAACCCGGAGGGGGGAGAAAGAACCCCCCTCTGGTTGGTATCGTGCCAGTATTCCGCACAGAATACGTCAGTTTCTATATGACGATGTCCCGAGTTTTGGATCAAAGACAGAGTCCGCTTCTGCCCTGATCGCATGCGAGTAGAGGGCTAGCGGGATATCCATTGCACAGAGTTCCTCGCACTGGCCGCAGTTGATGCAGGAGTCTGAGATATGGGCAAACCTCCGCATATGGAACATCGGCGGCGGCGGCACCTGGCCGGGACGGACCATTGGTGTTCCGGACTTCAGCTCTTCCTCCTTTGTCATGCAGACCGGGCAGTTCTCAATGCAGGAGTAGCATTTGATGCACCGGGAGGTCTCTTCGTTGATCGCCTTCCAGAGCTCGTCTGAGAGAGACGCAAAGTCCTTTGCCCTCCATTTCTGGCCAAGCTTCAGCATCGAATTCTCGACCTTCTCACGGATCGCAACGCCTTTTGGATCTGCTGCTCCGGTTTCGAGTACACCAGCCTGTACCGCACCATCAACAAGCTGTGCACCTTTCTGAGAGCAGACCTCGACAAAGGTCGCCTTCCCGGCCTTGTCACCGAGAACGCCCCAGTTTCCGCAGGCAAGATCTGCCTGGCGCGGGATCTTGTAGAGGCACCGGCGGCAGTTGCTCCTCCGGCCATAGCCTTCCTCTTCAAGTTCATCAATGGAGATGCCTTTGTGTTCACCGTCTTTGGTGATGACGATGAACTGGCCCTTGTCGATCTCCTCTTTCACAACATCAGCAGGGTCAACACCGAACTTCTCCCTGATCATCTTTGTTGCGTCGATTGGTGCTACCGATCCGCCGCAGTTTAAGCCGATCATGATGATGTTATCCATATTGACCTTGTTCCGCTTCGCAAGCTCAAGGATGCCCATTGTGTCGCACCCTTTCACGGGAAGTGCATACTTCTTCCCGTTTGCTCCCTGCAGGAACTTTGTGAGGATTTTTGAGAGGAGGAGCGTTCCACAGTGGAGCGAGCCCGCACCCTTCTCGATCTCGGCTGGATCGGTGACGACCTCAATTGTGGCATCATAGACATCCGCACCCTTCTTCACAACCAGCACACCATCAACCATCCTGCTCTCAAGGGCATGCTTCAGCAGTGTTGTCACTGCACCGCCGCACTCGCCTTTCTCAAGGCATGCAGCATCTGAAGCCCATGCATATATCATATCGCCTTTTGCTACCATCGTCATCAGGCCTCCTGGATCTTTTCAACGGTGACAGCACAGGCCTTGAACTCCGGAATCTTCGATACAGGATCGAGAGCATCGTTTGTCAGGACATTGGCTGCACATTCTGCGAAGTGGAACGGCATGAACATGACACCCTGCATGATGTCTTTGGTGACACGGGCAGGCACCTTGATCTCGCCACGACGGGTCTTTGCGATGATCAGCTCGTTGTCAGCGATACCAAGGTCTTTGGCATCATCGACATTGATCTCGATCCAGCCGGTCGGAACTTCGCTGTCAAGTGTTGAGGACCGCCGGGTCATACCACCGGTGTGCCAGTGGAACAGGGTACGGCCGGTTGTCAGGATGAACGGATACTCGGCATCCGGAACTTCCGCAGCAGGCTTGTAGCTGATCGCTGTCATCAGGCCTTTGCCATCCGGCATCGCGCCAAACGAGGCGCCGTGCAGGATCGGGGTGCCCGGGTGGTCGGCTGCCGGGCAGGGCCACTGCAGGGCTTCCGGTCTGTTCACACGGTCATATGACATCCCGGCATACTGCGGGGTCAGTTGCGCAATCTCCGTGAAGACATCTTCAGCATTCTGCCACGGGAACTGGGCCGCATATCCCATCTTTGCCGCAAGGCCGGCGATGATCTCCCAGTCGCCACGGGCCTCGCCGGGCGCGTCCTGGGCCTTCCGGAGACGCTGGACACGGCGTTCGGTCGAGGTCTGGGTCCCGTCCTTCTCGGCGAAACAGGCGGCAGGCAGGACAACGTCGGCCATCTCGGCGGTCTCGGTCATGAAGATGTCCTGTACCACAAGGAACTCGAGTTTCTCGATTGCTTCCTTCACATGCGAGAGGTTCGCATCTGAGAGCATCGGGTTCTCGCCCATGATGTACATGCCTTTCAGTTCGCCCGGTTTCTCGTTTAAGGTCTTGAGCATGATCGTGACTTCATACCCGTTCTCGGCCGCACTGATACCATCTGGGAAGCCCCAGGCATCGGCAAACTTCTTGTGGGCGGCTTCGTCAATGACTTTCTGGTATCCTGTGAAGACCACAGGCAGGCAGCCCATGTCGCAGGCGCCCTGCACATTGTTCTGGCCACGGAGCGGGTTCACGCCCGTGCCGGGACGGCCGATGTTGCCAGTCAGCATCGCAAGGTTTGCAATGGACTTGACATTGTCGACACCGGTGGTGTGCTGCGTGATACCCATTGAGAAGAGAAGCGAGGAGGCGCCGCTTGTTGCATACCATTCGGTGGCCTGTTTCAGCTGGTCTGCCGGGATACCGGAGATCTTCTCGACGTTCTCAAGCGAATACTCGGGTTTCATCACTTCTTCTTTCATCGCTTCGTAGTCGTTTGTACGGTTCGCGATGAAATCCTTGTCTTCCCAGCCGTTTTTGATGATCTCCTGCATCATCCCATTGAAG